>JAGABK010000191.1 GCA_017614625.1 Spirochaetales bacterium | reverse complement strand
TTGATTCCGGAGGACTCGGGGGTCTCCCCCTCTCCGAACATCTTGTATGCGAGCATCGACTTGCAGATGTGGACGCCACGGTTGTTGATCAGGTTGACCTTCATGACCTCGGCTCCGCCGGCCTTGAGGATCTGGCTCATGCTCTGGCCTATGCAGTCGTTCCTGACGTGGCCCAGATGCAACGGCTTGTTGGTGTTGGGGCAGCTGAACTCGATCATGACCTTGCGGCCGTCGAGGATTCCCGTCTTTCCGAAGGAGGAGGCCTCCTTGACGATTCTGAGGTAGAGGTCGCTGACCATCTTGTCCATGTTCAGCCTGACGTTCATGTACGGACCTGCGGCGAAGGCCTCTCCGTCGGGCTTGCCGGCCAGCGCGTTGATGTCGGAGGAAAGCTCCTGGGCTATGATGTTCGGAGCCTTGCCGAAGGCCTTGGCGAAGGCGAAAAGAGGAAACGCAAGGTCTCCAAGCTCCGGCTTGGGCGGAACCTGGACCACGACGTTCTGCAGCGCACCCTCGTGTCCGGAAAGCTCATACATCCTCTGAAGCCTGGCCTGAACCAGATTTTTCCACTCTTCCCTGTTTATCATACGTGAATCCTCAATCTTCCCTTATGGTGACCTCTCCGGTGGAAAGGACCGTCTCCCTTCCTCCGTCATCGGTGACGTGCAGGCGGCAGAAACCGTCGATTCCCGTCGCAATACCCGTGCCCGTGACCGAGCCGGCCTGAATTATTTTTACTTTCTTTCCGACAATTGTGCTAGAGCTTTTGTATTCGGCAAGCCAGTTTTCATCCTCTTTTCCCGCGCATAGGGCCCAGACGTTGTCCAGCAGGCTTTCGGTGAACTCCCTTGCGGAGGGAGCCTTTTCCTGCGGGCCGTACAGCGAGGAGGCTATGGCCTGCACATCGGGCGGCAGAAGGGTCATGTCTGTGCGGTAGTTGATCCCTATCCCCACGACGGCCTTGTCCCCGCATCCCTGGGCCAGTATGCCGCAGACCTTCTTTCCTTCATATATTATGTCGTTGACCCACTTGATCGAGCAGTCTTTGCCGCAGACTTCCTTCACCGTGCGTCTGACCGCAACCCCGGCCTTCGCCGTGACGAAGATGCCCGAAGTATTCTCCTCGGGACCCGAAAGAGGCACGAGGATGCTCACGTAGATCCCGCCTTCAGGAGAGGAGAAGCTGCGCCCCAGCCTTCCGCGTCCGCCTGTCTGCCTGCGGGCAAGGACCGCGGTTCCGCAAGGGGAGCCGGAGGCCGCCATCTCAAGAAGGAGGCGGTTCGTGGAGTCCAGGGTCTCGAATTCATGAAGGACAATGGCGCCATCCATGCTCATATGACCTCCGCCCGGGTTCCGGAGACTATGCGGACCTTGAACAGGTCGCCCACCGAAGCGGTGTCGGGGACACCGGAGACATCGGTCTTCAGATAGTTTCCGGTCAGGCCGTGCCAGCGGCCGGTATGGCGGCCTTCGAGTATGACCTCGGCCTCGCGTCCGACCTGACGCCCGACATAGCGGCGGTTGAGCTCCGCGCTGAGGTTGCGCAGGACCAGGGCGCGTTCGTCGCGGATGTTCTCCGGGACGCGGTCGCGGGCCTTCTCCAGCGCGGTGTCGGGCCTTGGGCTGAACGGGAACACGTGCATCAGCGCGAAGCCGTGGCGCTCCAGGAACGACCTTGTGATCTCGAACTCCCCGTCCCCCTCGCCCGGAAGACCGGTGATGATGTCGCAGGCAAGGAACGGGTCGTCCTTGATCTGCCTGAGGCGCTCTATTACGTATTCAAGATGACTGCTGTCGTAGGTGCGGTTGATGCGCTTGATGACCTTGTCCGCGGCGCTCTGGATGGGGATGTGGAAGTAAGGCTGCATGCGCGGGTCCTCGAGCTGCTTCAGAAGAAGGTCGTCTATGTGGTCGGGCTCCAGGGATGAGAGGCGGAACCTCATGTCCGGTCCCACGGCTCCCAGAAGCTTCTCCAGAAGACCTCCCAGGCCCCTTCCCCTGTGGTCGTACATGGTGAGGTTCACACCGGTGAGGACGATCTCATGATAGCCTTGTTTCTCGATCTCGAGCGCTCTTTTCACTACAACATCGGAATCCAGGCTATCGGAAGGACCGCGTGCTATGTGGACGCGGCAGAAGCCGCAGTTGTTGTCGCACCCGTCCTGGATCTTCAGATACGAGCGGCTGTGGTATGAGAACTGTGACGGGGCGAAGTCGAACAGGGCGCCGTAGCCTTCCCTCTTTTCCTTTGCGAATTCGCGGACTCTTCCGAGGATGTCACCGCAGCCGTCCAGGAACTCGGCCAGGCCCAGGAGCTCAGGCTTTCTCATCAGCGGGAAGACGACGATGTTCTCAGCAAGCGCACCGACTTCCTTCGGGCTCACCTGGGCATAGCATCCCGTGACAAGGACCGGAGCCTGCTTGGCGAACAGCCTTATCTCGCGGCGGGCCTTCTGCTCGGCCTTGCTCGTGACGGTGCAGGTGTTGACTATGATGAGGTCCGCGTTGTCGTATGTCTTGAGTATGGTGTGACCGCGCTGTGCGAACGACTGGGCAACCGCCTCGCTCTCGCACTGGTTGACCCTGCAGCCCAGGGTGTAGACGAAGACGTTCATAGACTTCTCTCCAGCGCCAGGATCTGGTCCACGGTCAGCCTTTCGGCCCTTTCTGTCTGTGGAATGCCGGCTTTCGAGAGGGCCTCGTCTATCGCCTCAGAAGGCTTTCCGAGCGCCTTGAGGTTGTTCTTCACGGTCTTGCGCCTCTGGGCAAAAAGAACCCGCACCAGGTTCAGGAACGCAGGGGCCTCGTCTGTGGGGACAAGGGGGTTCTCTCTCTTCTTCATGACCACGACCGAGCTGTCCACGTTCGGAGGCGGGAAGAAGCATCCGGATCTGAGCTTCATGGCCTCGCGGTTCTCGTAGTCTATTCCTGTGAGGATGGAGAAACCGGAGAAGGCCTCGTCCCCCTGCCTGGCGCAGATGCGGTCAACGACCTCGCTCTGGAGCGTGAACACCATGATGTCAGGGATACATCTGCTCTCTATCAGGGATGCGATGAATACGGAGCCCACATTGTAGGGAAGATTGGCGCAGATGATGTCCGGCGTCCCCTGCTCCTGCCATACGGTCTTCCAGGTCTTCAGGGCATCGCCCTCCACCAGGGTGAAGTTCGGGACATCGACATATGCCTGCTCGCGCAGGATGCGGCAGAAGCCGTGGTCGATCTCGAAAGCGGTGACATCGGCGCCGGTCTGAAGGAGCTTCGTAGTCAGGGCTCCGATTCCGGGGCCGACCTCCCAGACCCTCTTCCCCTCCTCAGCGCCGCAGAG
>JAGABK010000190.1 GCA_017614625.1 Spirochaetales bacterium | reverse complement strand
GGCGGGCTTCCAGACGGAGAGGCTCAGCGTGGCCGGGTTTGTCGATAGTCCCATACTCTTCGTCCACGAGAACGACATGGTCGTCCTGGGAAGCACTCACTTCAACGGAGAGAACCTCTTCCTGGAGATGAAGCGTTTCTTCAACTTCGTTGACGCTGACCACCTCGAGAAAGCCATCGAGAAGGCCAAGGAGACATCCTGCTATGTCCGTGTCATCCATTGGGAGGACGGGTCCTGGTCCTTCCGCGCCCACATGGACGATGATATTGACACGGAGAACTTCATCGAGCGGATGAACGCTGACGTCGCCGGGCTCCGTAAGTTCATAGATATCGTGACGAGCTGCGAGGGCGTGGGAGAAGATCCGTTTGATACGCTGACGCAGCAGCGCCACTACTTCATCTATGAGACGCTGGAGGAATCCAGAAAACTCTCGGAGCTCAAGATCTGACCCGGTACCACGCCGAACTACTGACCAATACAACTTTCACGCATATGAAATACATCCTTAACCTGCTGTCAGTTCTCATGCTGACAGTCCTGGGCGTCGACGCTGTCGCCCAGAAGAAGAACGCCGAGAGCGACTACAACCTCAAGAAGGCCTACGAGGTCCTCCGGGAGGAGAACGACGAGGGAAAGGCCCTCGAACTCGTGGGCAAGCAGCTCAGGGAGACGCCCGACAACGTGGACGCGCTCATCCTGCGTGTCCGCCTGCTCCGCCACAAGAAGGACCTGGCCAGCGCCATCCAGTCCATCAACCACGCCATCAAGGTCAACAACCCCAAGAAGAGCGGGACGCCCATGTCCACCCTGTACTGGTGGAAGGCGACCCTGTACGATGATGCACATGATTATGAGAACGCCTCCGCAAGCTTCAAGAAGGCCTATGACCTGTCCAGAAAGGATGACAAGGACAACCGTCACAGCATCGGTTTTAGCTACGCCCAAAGCCTTCACGAGCAGGGCCTGATTGACAGATCCGACGCCGTCTACCGCGAGATGCTCGCCGAAGACGAGGCCGATTGCGGAGCCATGGTCGGCCTTTCGCGTAACATGATTGACCGGGGGCAGTGCAGGGAGGCCATAGAGCTCCTTGACAAGTGCCAGCGTCTGGATGACAGTTACGCCGAAGTGTACCGTTTCAAGATGGAGGCTTACGACAAGCTCGGGGAGACCACCAAGGCCGTCGATGCAGGACTGGACTGGTTCGATAAGAATGACGATGCCAGCACTGCCGCCATCATCAGGGTGCTGAAAAAGCGCCCGAATTATGCCGAGGCATGTCTGAAATCCCGCGCAAACAAGAGCGAGAACCCCTTCTCCTGGAAAGCGCTCCTGTGCGAGTTCTACGAACAGACCCACCAGTACGCTGAGGCCGTCAAGACCTATGATTCGATTGAGGCGGAGTTCGGCCACTACGACAGTATTAACTATTACCGCAGCCTGTGTTACAGCGAGCTGGGGCTGAACGAATCGGCCATTGCCGACATCTCCAAGATCATGGAGAAGGAACCCGAGTGGAACAGCCTCTGCCAGCGTGGCGACTTCTACCGCCTCTCCGGCAATCTGGATGCGGCCATCGCCGATTTCTCCGCCGCCATCGACATGGAGCCTTCCTATGCGTATCCGTATTATAAACGCGGATGGTGCCTTGAGATGAAGGGGGACCGGAAGGGCGCCATCGAGGATTACAGTATCGGCATCGAGATGGATGACGACTACCCCTATCTGTACCTGATGCGCGGGGAACTGCTCCTCTTCGATGGGAAAAAGGCCGAGGCCGAAGCCGACTTCGAGGCTGTCATCCAGAAGGACACCGTTGCCGAAGACGGCAGCTGCCGCCAGTATGCCCTTCACTTCCTGGGACGTGATGAAGAGGCGGAAGAATGGATGAACAAGATAATCGCATCCGACCCGGAAGAAGACGGCAATTACTATGACCAGGCCTGTCTGTACTCCCGGATGGGGCGTCACCAGGAATCCGTAGCCGCACTGCGGGTCGCCTTCGAGAAAGGCTACCGTGATTTCGCCCACATCCGCCTGGATGACGATATGGACGCAGTCCGCGAACTGCCGGAGTTCAAGGCGCTGATGCAGGAGTACGAGACCAGGCACGAGGCTTACCTGAAGGCGTTCGAGCTGACGACGCCCGAGAAGAACGAGACCGTCACGGAGATTGCCGTCAAACGCAATCCCGGCGGCACCTTCGAGATCCCCTGCGACATCAACGGCCTCCAGCTCCAGATGATCTTCGACACGGGGGCCTCCGATGTGACCATCTCCTCGGTGGAAGCCAACTTCATGCTGAAGAACGGCTACCTGTCCGAGAAGGACATCAAGGGCAAGCGCTACTACCAGGTCGCCAACGGCCAGCTCAGCGAAGGGACGGTCATCACCCTCCGCGAGGTGAAGATCGGCGACGCGGTCCTCCATAATGTCGACGCCTCCGTGGTGAAGAGCCAGAAGGCGCCCCTTCTCCTGGGTCAGAGCGCGATGGAGCGCTTCGGGACCATCACTATCGATAATCAGAATAACAAACTCATTATCAAGCAATAACAATGAAGACATTTTCCTGGCCCCTGACTCTTGAAAGAATAGAGCACACGCTGGATGTGCGTGGGCTGAATCCCGAGCCGTCCGGGACGGCCGAGTTCCACTACACGTGCGAAGGCAAGGACTACTTCCTCTTCTGCGCCCGTCTTCCCGAGCTCTTCATCAGGAGGTTCGTGGACGTGAGCGGGACGGAGTACGGCCCGCACATCATCCTCTCGGCCGTCAACTCCGTGAACGAGAGAGGGAACCTCGTCAAGGTCGCCATCGGCGATGACGACCGGCTGCAGTTCCAGCTGGGATGGCGGCAGGGGAGGTATGTGGACTTCCTGGCGGACATCCTCCCTCTCACGCATGAGCTCGATGATGCGGTCAAGTCCTTCTTCATGACCTGCGACCTCTGCATGAAGGAGGAAGGACGGCCGATGGAGGAGTTCTTGAAGATCCTGACCGACCCCGAGAACCCGATGCTCGGCAGCCGCAAGATCCGCTCATGATGAACTTACGGACAACCCTACTGACAGGCGTCTGCCTGTCGGCCCTCCTGCATGTTGCGGGAGTGCAGGTCTGCCGTGCCCAGGTCCCCGTCATGCAGGAGCGGGAGTTCCGCTTCGACACGCTCGCCAGGTGCATCCGGGAGACGCCCGCCGGACATGTCCAGCGAGTGAACATGCTCGCCGACGCCGGGGAGGTTCTCCGGACGGAATCGGAAGAGCTGGAGAGGACGATACTCGGCCGCCTGCCCGGGGGGCAGAAGCGGCTCTACCTGTCGGAGAGGAAGGCCTGGAAAGCGTTCCTTGCGTTCCAGATGGAGAAGATGGAACCGGTCGTCGTCCTGGGACTCTGGGACCGGTATGCCGGGGGAACGGCGGGCGCGGACCTGTCCGCCGTGTACGAATACTCGC
>JAGABK010000019.1 GCA_017614625.1 Spirochaetales bacterium | reverse complement strand
TGCGGATAGAGGGCAGGATACTTCTCCATGGAGATTCCGCAGATCCTGAACAGCGTCTTCGGGAAGATGATGCATGACAGGACGAGCAGTGTGCCTACCAGGACGGACAGGATCAGGGTAACGGTGAAGGCGCTGTTTGCCTTCTCCTTCTCGCCGGCACCGACGTACTTGGAGGTGACGACCTGGCATCCTGTGGAGAGGAACGATCCCAGAAGGATGACGGTGCTCATGAAAGGCCCGAAGAGGGAGATGGATGAATAGGCGTCCGGACCCAGGGCGCGGCTCGTGATGATTCCGTCTATGATGATGGCCGCGACTCCGACGACCTGGGTGAAGATCATCGCCAGGGCAACGGAGAGGAACATGCTGGAGATGACGTCCTTGGTTCTGCCTTTTTCGCTCAGAGCGGGCATGTCAGGTCCCTGCCGTATGTGAGAATGTGTGTGTATCCGTATGCCACCGGACGCCTCCCTATGTCAGTGGATTATATATGATTATCGGTGAGGCGGACAAGTCGGAGAGTGGGTTGAATTGCGGGCGGGATTGCGGTTGGGATTGCCCTCCGGCGCTCAAGAGGAAGCTCGCGCCTGCGGGCCGGCCCGGCTTCGGACGCAATGCGCCTGCGTCCTCCTACCGCCGGGCTTCAATCCCGACACGGTGCGGGATAAAAAAAACGAACCGGTCGCTTGGACCGGTTCATTTTTTTGACCGCGGTTGGGATTGAACCAACGACAACCAGTGTGTAAGACTGGGGCTCTCCCGCTGAGCTACACGGCCATGGCAGGTGAAAAGTAGCATTTTGGCAAAAAGGTGTCAATATTGTATTTGATAAGGTGGCTTTTTCAGTTAGAATCATCGGTATGGACATCGATTCGTACAGAAGCATCATTAATTCCATAAAGGCCAGGATAGGGGACGTCTCCCTCATGGCCGTCAGCAAGACACGCACCTTGGAGGAGATCATGGCCGTCTACGAGGCGGGGCAGAGGCTTTTCGGCGAGAACCACGTTCAGGAGATCGTCGCCAAGTTCAGCGCCCCCAGGCCCGCGGACATGAAGGTCCACATGATAGGGCACCTGCAGTCCAACAAGGTCGGCAAGGTCGTCCCCCTGGTGGACATGATCGAGAGCGTGGACTCGCTCCATCTTCTGGAGAAGATCGACGGCGCAGCAGGCCGCTGCGGCAAGGTCATGGATGTCCTTCTCGAGTTCAACACCTCGGGCGAGGAGGCCAAGAGCGGCTTCGGCACGAAGGAGGAGCTTTTCGCCTGCATAGAGGCGGCGGCAGCCATGAAGAACGTGCGCATCCGCGGCCTCATGACCGTGGGTCCTGTGGACTGCGACCCTGCTCTGAAGGACAATCTCACGGCCCAGGCCTTCAGGACACTGGCATCCCTCAGGGACGAGTGCGCCTCAAGGTTCCCGGGTGTCGATTTCGGCATCCTTTCCATGGGAATGAGCGGCGATTACATGATAGGCGTGGCCAACGGTTCGACCGAGGTCAGGATCGGAACGGCCATCTTCGGGCCCAGGGACTATTCGAAAGCATGAAGAAAACAATAGCCGTCATCCTGCTTGTCTGCTTCTCCGCGATGGTCTGCCCGCTGTTCAGCCTCACGCTGGACAACTACGAGCCCTATTCGAAGGCCGAGTTCCCCAAGTGGTCGCTCGAGCTCAGAAGGGCCGAGTGCATCTTCTTCGGCGGAATCCCCATCACGTTCCCGGTCACGGCCCTGGCCGCGGGAATCGCCAAGGCGGACATCTCCTTCGGACAGACGCTCGTAATAGCTGCGTCGCTTTCGGCTGTCATAGCCCTCGTGGATTACATCATCGGGGTGGTCAGAGATGCGGATTGAACGTTCCTTCAGCTTCACTGTTGATCAGTCGGACCTGGGGGCCTCGGCAAAGCTGCGCGTGGACGCCTTCCTGGCTTCCCGCGTCACCGAGCTCTCGCGCTCGGCGCTCACAGGCGACGACTGCAGGATAACGGTCAACGGCAAGGCGGCCAAGAAGAGCGACAAGGTTTCTCCCGGCGACAGCGTTGACCTGGTCTATGTAGCGGACGTCTTCGAGAAGGTCGAGCCCGAGGACATCCCCCTGGACATCATCCACGAGGACTCGGACATGCTGGTGATCAACAAGGCGCAGGGGATGGTGGTGCATCCGGGGGCGGGGAACGTCCACGGCACGGTCGTCAACGCGCTTGCTTACAGGTACGGACAGGCTTTCATCGACGAGATGTCGGACGAGTGCGACCTCTCAAGGCCCGGCATAGTCCACCGCCTGGACAAGGACACAAGCGGCGTGATGGTCATTGCCCTCAACGCCCGCGCGCATGCCTTTCTGAGCGACCAGTTCCAGAACAGGGAGATCGAGAAATACTACTACGCCTTCTGCGACGGGATATTCCAGAAGCATGAGGACGACATAGAGTGCCTTCTGGCGCGCGACAGAAACGACCGCAAGCTCTTCGCACCGGTGCGCGAGCAGCGAGAGTACATTATCCAGGGAGGCCTTTCGGCCAAGCGCACCGCGGAGATAGAGAACGAGGTCTACAACGACCCCAAGTACCGCATAGGCGGGGCGCTGGACAGAAGGACCGAGGGCAAGTGGAGCAAGAGCCACTACGAGGTGGTTCGCCAGCTTCCGCAGGCGGCCCTGGTGAAGGTCCGCATCTTCACCGGAAGGACCCACCAGATAAGGGTGCACATGAAGTACATAGGTCATCCGGTGATCGGCGACAGCATGTACAACAACAGGCTCTCCAGGTTCCCCGGACAGACGCTGATGCTCCACAGCTCGGTGCTGTGCATAACGCATCCGACGACGGGGGAGATGATGCGCTTCGAGGCGCCGCTTCCTCAGCGTTTCGCGGACCTTGAGGAGAAGCTCAGAAGCAGCTGACAGGTGGTTCGAACATGACAGGCACGGTGCTCAGGTCCATAAACAACATCTACTCGGTCAGGAACTCCGGAGGGGAAGTCTACAGCTGCCGCATAAAGGGAAAGCAGCTCTCCCAGGCCAAGGGTGAGTACAACCCCATAGTCGTCGGCGACGTGGTGGACTTCACACCCGGCGACGCCATGGAGGGCCTGGTGACCTACAGGCACGAGAGGCGCAGCGCCTTCGCAAGATGGAACGACAAGAGGTCCCTGAACCAGACCATATGCAGCAACATGGACGTGGTGGCCTGCGTGTGCAGCGTCGAGAGCCCGCCTTTCAGACCACGCTTCATAGACCGTGTCATAGCCTGCTGCAAGGGCGTTCAGGTGATGATAGTGCTGAACAAGTGCGATATCCTCCTGACCGAGGAAGAACTTGAAAGATTCACGCTTTACAAGAAACTGGGCTATCAGACGGTGAGCGTCTCGGCCGAGACAGGGGAGAACGTCAAGGCGTTCGTCAAGCTGCTGGAAGGCAAGACGGTGGCCTTCGTGGGCCAGAGCGGAGTGGGCAAGAGCTCGCTGGTGAACCGCATCCTGGGAACCAGCCAGAAGGTCGGGGACCTGAACGCAAAGTACAACAGGGGCAACCACACGACCAACCACGCCCTGATGCTGGACGGGCCGGGCTTCACGCTCATAGACACTCCGGGTTTCAGGGAAATCTCCGTCCCGCACGACGACCCGCGCCTCGTGGCGTCCTCGTTCCCGGAGATGGCCGAAGCCTCGGCCAAGTGCGCCTACGACGGCTGCCTGCATGTCAACGAGCCCGGCTGCGAGGTAATCCGCCTGGTGGAGAAAGGAAAGATCAATGCCGACAGGTACGAAAGCTACCTGCGCATTCTGGATTCGATGGAAGACAGGCTTCCTGTCTGGGGTAGGAAATGTTCAAAAGGACAGTAACGGACCTTGGTCTTGACCAGGTCCTGCAGAGCGTCTCGTCTCATGCGCTGGGTCCCGGCGGGGCCGCTGCGGTGCGCATGGCCAATCCGGTTTTGGAGCAGGAGGCCTGGCTCATGCGCCAGAAGCAGGTGGCGGCGGTCATGTACGCCCTTGCGCAGGCCTCGTCGGAGCACGACATCAGGGTCGAGTCCTTCCCCGACATCTCAGATGTCTTCGATTTCCTCTCGAGCAACCAGACCTCATCGCTTGCAGGCGAGCAGGTCTACAACACGGGCCTTTTCATAAGAAGCGCAACGCTGCTGCACCGCCTTCTGGGGCTGGCCACCCAGCTGGGATGTCCGGACAGGGACAGCAAAGTGGAGGAGATAATCCCCGAGGTTCCGGAGAACCTGCTCTACCTTGAGCAGGAGATCTTCAGGATCCTCGATTCGCCGGGCGTGGTGAAGGAGAACTATCCCACCGTAAAGGCGCTTCGCGAGAAGGCCGACAGCCGCAGGATGGAACGAAGCCGCCTGGCTTCCGAGCTGATGAGAAGCAACGCGAACTTCATGCAGTCGGACACCGCCGTCATGCGCGACGGAAGGATCGTGCTTCCCGTCAGAAGCGAGTCCAAGCCCTTCGTAGAAGGCTATGTGCAGAGCTCGTCCGCAAGCGGCGGCACAGTCTTCATGGAGCCGTTCCGCCTGGTCGACATGAACAACGCAGTCATCATGGCCAACGAGGAGATACAGCTTGAGATCGCCCGCCTGATCGGAAGGCTTTCCGACATGGTCCGCGAGAGCGAGGAGTCGCTGCGCGTCCTGTCATCGCAGGTCGTGCAGGCAGATTTCCTCTACGCCTTCGCCTCCTGGGCCAGGATCAGCGACTGCTGCAGGACGGCCCTGGGCGACCCGGTCACGCCGGGCGGCTACACATGCAACCTCATCCGCGCAAGGCATCCGCTTCTGGGCGCCAAATGCGTTCCCATAGACCTTGCCGTGGCTTCGGGAATCAAGGCCGTGGTCCTCACCGGACCGAACGCCGGAGGAAAGACCGTCACGATGAAGACGGTTGGTCTCTTCTCTCTGCTCAACCAGATCTGCGGCTTCATCCCCGCGGCCGACGGAAGCTCCATGGCCCTGTTCGACAGGGTGTTCACAGACATCGGAGACGAGCAGAGCATAGCGGAGAACCTCTCCACCTTCAGCGGCCACATGAAGAGCATAGGCTTCATCCTCAGGACCATGACGCCGTCCTCGCTGGTAATCCTGGACGAGCTGGGAAGCGGCACCGACCCGCAGGAGGGAGCGGCGCTGGCACGCTCGATCCTGGAGTTCTGCACGAAGAAGGCTGCCCTTACCCTTACGACCAGCCATCACGGCGTCCTGAAGCAGTACGCCTACGGCTCCGACATAGTCCTCAACGCGTCCATGGAATTCGACGAGAAGACCCTGGAGCCGACGTTCAAGGTCATAGAAGGACTTCCGGGCGAAAGCCACGCCATAGACACGGCGCGCCGCATGAGGCTTCCCAAGACTGTCACGCTCTCTGCGCGCAGATACATGGGCCAGGAGGCAGTGAAGATCTCCTCCATCATCAGGAACCTCGAGATACTGAGAAAGGAGTCGGAGGAGGCGAAGGCCGAGCTCAACCGACGCCTCAGGGAGGCAGAGGAGGAGCAGCGCGCCCTTGAGAAGGAGAGGCGCCGCCTGCAGGCCTACGAGAACAGGCTGAAGAAACAGCGCCTGGGCGAGATCGACGATTTCATCCGCACCTCGCGCCGCGATGTCGAGAACCTTGTCACCGAACTCCGCGAGGGGGAGATAACCAGGGAGAAGACCCTGAAGACCAAGGAGCTGTTCACGGAGATGCAGCAGCAGGCCGACGCCCTGCGCGCGCAGACGGAGGAGGCCGAGCGCATCCTGGACGAGCAGCAGCTTGCCGAGGACAACGCCTCCGAAGGCAGCGTTGAGCTGAAGGAGGGCATGGACGTGCTCTGCGGACCCTCCAAGCGCGAGGGAACCGTCATCAAGTCCGCCGGAAAGGGGAAATGGCAGGTGGCCATAGGGGCCATGAAGTTCACCTTCAAGGAGACCGAGCTCACCGTCCCGCGCCGCGCCAAGACCGTTCGCTCCTATTCCTTCGAGGGAGGCTCCTCGTCTCCGGCTCCGAAGCTGAACCTGGACCTGCGCGGCTACAGGCTGCTTGAGGCGCTGGACGCCATCGACAGCCAGATCGAGGCCTGCTGCGTCCACGGACTGAAGAGCTTCTCGATCATCCACGGATACGGCGACGGCATCCTCTCGACCGGAATCCACAGGCATCTGGGCCAGAACGGTCTGGTTCAGTCCTTCCGCTTCGCCCTGCCGGACGACGGCGGCCAGGGAAAGACCTACGTGGAGCTGAAATAGGGGGCGTCATGGAGAAGCAGTCGGGCATCGTGGCACTGAGGAATCTCAAGACCGACAAGGTCTATCTCTTTTTCTCGCAGGATATTAAGAAAGACTGTGTGGACATGCGCTTCAAGCTGGACCTGGGCATGCACCCCTGCAGGTCCCTGCAGAAGGACTACACCGAGACGGGTCTCGAGGTGTTCAGGTTCGACACCGTCATGCTGACGGAAGACGCAGGTGAACTGGAGAACATGAAGAAAAAAATGGACCTCTACGACTGAGAGGTCCTTTCTTTGAAAATCAGACGAAATCCTTTTTCCTCAGATCGTGCTCGATGAGGTTCCTTATGGTCTCGACGGCCAGCTTGCAGACCACCGTCGTGTCGTGGACCATGGGGTTGTCCATGCCCAGAAGCTCGCGCTCCTGGTTTCCGACGACGAGGAAGACCGATCCGCACCTGACGTTGAGGTAGCTGGCGACAGTGAACAGCGCCGCGCTCTCCATCTCCGAGGCCAGGACGCCCAGTCTCTTCCAGGCCTCCCAGTTGGTCTTGAGCGTGTAGCTGACGGGGATGATGTCCGGGTTGTGCTGTCCGTAGAAGGAATCCTTGCACTGGACGATTCCCATGTGGTGGCGCAGGTTCATCTTCTTGCAGGTGTGCTGCAGCGCCGTGACGACCTCGTAGTTGGCGACCGCGGGGAACTCGATGGGCGCGTACTCGCGGCTGGTTCCCTCCATCCTGACGGCTCCGGTTGCTATGACCGCATCGCCTCCGATGACGGGGAGGGCGATTCCTCCGCAGGTTCCGACCCTGAGGAAGGTGTCGGCTCCGCACTTGACCAGCTCCTCCATGGCGATGGCCGCGGACGGGCCTCCGATTCCGGTGGATGTGACGCTGACCTTGGTGTTGCCTATATATCCGGTGTAGGTGTTGAACTCGCGGCTGTCGGCGACCTGAACTGCGTCCTCGAGGAAACTGGCGATCAAGGGGACCCTCTTGGGGTCTCCGGGCATGATGACATAGCGTCCGACATCGCCTTTCTTGGTCCTGATATGGTACTGGATTCCAGTTCCGTTCATATAGTCCGACATGCCGACCTCCCAAACAAAAACGCCATCAGTTGGCGACCAGCCGATGGCGTTAAGGCATTAAAAAAATTTGCTTTCACAAGAACGGTGCCGACGGCATCAGCCTTGATAATGTGAAATTACAACACGGGGAGTGAAATGTCAATGGAAAGACCGTGCAATTTTAGTGAATATCGGGGGAAAATCGTGTTGCCGTGCTGGCGCCCTATAATATAAACTACTGACAGATTATTCCAAGGATGGTTCATAATGGAAATTCAGATTCAGGATTTGGTCCAGTCGATTAAGAAGGACGGAATCGAGGAAGCCAGGAAGCAGGCGGATGAGATTGTCGCCGCCGCGAAGGTCCAGGCCCAGGAGATCGTAGCCGCGTCGAAGGCGGAGGCCGCGAAGAACATCGAGAACGCCGAGCGCGAGATCGAGAGCACCAAGGCCCTCATCAAGCAGGCGGAGCGCGATGCGGTCCTTTCGGTCAAGAAGGAGCTTGAGAACATGCTCGGCAGGATCATGGCCGAGAAGGTTTCCGCCGGTCTTTCGGACGAGAGTCTGGCAAAGCTGATCCTTGCAGCGCTCAACGGAGAGGATCCCGCGGCATACGCCGTCGAGATCGGCGAGGCGAAGGCTTCGCTCAAGGGCGCCCTCGCGGCAGAGCTCAAGAAGGGTCTTGAGATCCGCCCCGTCAAAGGAAACGTCATGCGTCTGGTAAGCAAGGACGGTTCCGGTTTCTTCGATCTTTCGGATGCCGAGATCGCCGCTCTTCTGAAGCCGTTCCTCGGCGAGATGAAGATCTGAGGAGGGGACCTTGCCTTCCAGGTATTTCTTTCTATCAAGCCTTCCCATGCTCAGGTACTCGGCCAACGCGCCGATAAGCTGGGATGCCTTCATGTCCTCGGCCAGAGGCGCCGTAAGCGCGTCCGACTACAAGCTGCTTGAAGCGGTCTCGACAGGTTCCTACGGGGGAATCAGCGACCCGTTCCTCAGAAAGTGGGCGGACATGAACGCCTCCGTTTCCGAGGCGGTCAACGCGCAGCGCAGGCAGAAGCTCGGCCGTCCGTCGGAAGGCGGCGCGGTGTTCCTCGGCTACGGCGAAGAGAAGATCTCCAACGCCGTCATAAACGCGAAGAACCCGCTTGAGGCGGAGATGCTCCTGCTGGCATACCAGTACGAGTGGCTGGAGACCGAGAAGGGATACGACCCCTTCACCAAGGCCGCCATGCTGGCATACGCGCTGGAGCTCAGGATCCTCATCAGGAAGGACCTGTTCACCGTCGAGAAGGGCAACGGGGAGTACAAGAGGCTCTTTGACATAGTCCAGAGAGACATAAGAATGGAATGACGGCAGGAATCCTGTCGTTTTACTGATAAACGGAGTTGATTTATGGCAAAAAACATCGGACATGTGGCAGGTGTAAACGGAAACCTTGTCACCGTCAATTTTGATGGCGCCATCTCCAAGAACGAGGTCGCTTACGTCCACACCGGCGGAACGAGGCTCAAGGGAGAGGTCATCAGGATCAACGGAAGCAAGGCCAGCATGCAGGTCTACGAGATGACGAACGGAATCCAGGTCGGCGACGAGGTGGAGTTCTCCGGAGAGCTGATGAGCGTCGAGCTCGGCCCCGGACTTCTCACCCAGATCTACGACGGACTTCAGAATCCGCTTCCCTCGCTCGCGCAGCAGTGCGGGTTCTTCCTCCAGAGGGGAGTCTACCTCGATCCCATCCCCAACAGGGACTGGGAGTTCACTCCTGTATGCAAGGTCGGCGATGTCCTTCATCCGGGCGATGCCTTCGGAACTGTTCCCGAGGGAATCTTCACGCACAAGATCATGCTGCCGTTCGGCTTCGAGGACATCGGTTGGAAGATCGCCTCGATAGCGGAGAAGGGCACCTACAACGTCAGGGACACCGTGGCAACGGTCGTAAGCCCGGACGGTGAGGAGAAGAAGCTCTCCATGGTCTTCAGCTGGCCGGTCAAGAGGGCCGTCGGCTGCTACGACGAGCGCCTCAGACCCGACGAGACACTGATCATGAAGATCAGGATCATCGATACATTCCTGCCGGTCGCCAAGGGCGGAACGTTCTGCGTTCCCGGACCCTTCGGAGCCGGAAAGACAGTCCTCCAGCACATGGAGAGCCGCAACGCCGACGTCGACATCGTCATCATCGCCGCCTGCGGAGAGCGTGCCGGAGAGGTCGTCGAGATCCTCAAGGAATTCCCCGAGCTGACCGACCCCAAGACGGGACGCTCGCTGATGGAAAGGACCATCATCATATGCAACACGTCGTCCATGCCGGTCGCCGCCCGTGAAGCTTCGGTCTACACCGCGATCACCATGGCCGAGTACTACAGGCAGATGGGACTGAACGTCCTGCTGCTGGCCGATTCCACCAGCCGCTGGGCCCAGGCCATGAGAGAGATGAGCGGACGTCTTGAGGAAATCCCGGGCGAGGAAGCCTTCCCGGCATACCTCGAGTCGGTCATCGCCGCTTTCTACGAAAGGGCCGGAAAGGTCAGGCTGCACGACGGAAGCATCGGTTCGGTCACAATCGGCGGAACGGTCAGCCCCGCCGGCGGAAACTTCGAGGAACCTGTCACGCAGGCCACGCTCAAGGTCGTCGGAGCCTTCCACGGTCTTTCGCGTGAGCGCTCGGACGCCAGAAAGTATCCCGCCATCAACCCGCTGGACTCCTGGTCCAAGTACAGGGGAATCATCGACCAGAAGCTGGTCGACAACGCCCGCGACGTGCTGTTCCGCTCCAACGAGATCAACCAGATGATGAAGGTCGTCGGAGAAGAGGGAACCTCGGTCGAGGATTACATCGAGTACCAGAAGGGCGAGCTCCTCGACGCAGTCTATCTGCAGCAGAACTCGTTCGACCTGGTCGACGCCGCCGTCCCGCCCGAGAGGCAGCAGAAGGAGTTCGACCTGCTGTACAAGGTCATCATGGCCAAGTACGACATTCCCAGCAAGAAGGATGTCAGAGCCTTCTTCAACGAGCTGAGGCAGAAGTTCCTCGACTGGAACAGCGTGCTCGACACCGACGAGCGTTATTCCACGTATGAGAAAGAGATAAACGATCTCTACCTCTCGAAGGCTAAGGAGGGTTGAGATGAACAAGGTCTATACGAAGATTGAATCCATAGTCGGAAACGTCATCACCGTAAGGGCGACGGGAGTCAAGTACAACGACCTCGCCATGGTCGGAAAGAGCTACGCCAACGTCATCAAGCTCGACGGCGACCTCGTGAGCCTCCAGGTCTTCGCGGGCGCCCAGGGCGTCAGGACGAACGACCCGGTCAGGTTCCTCGGCATCCCCATGAGGGTCAGCTACTCCGAGAACCTCCTCGGACGTGTCTTCGACGGCTCAGGAAAGCCCCGTGACAACGGTCCCGAGCTGGACGAGAACATGGTCGAGATCGGCGGTCCCTCCGTCAACCCGGCAAGGAGAATCGTCCCCAAGAACCTCATCCGCACCGGTATCCCGATGATCGATGTCTTCAACACCCTGGTCGAGTCCCAGAAGCTGCCGATCTTCTCCGTCTCCGGAGAGCCCTACAACGAGCTTCTGGCCAGGATCGCCATGCAAGCCGAGGTCGACCTGATCATCCTGGGCGGCATGGGACTGAAATACGACGACTACCTGTTCTTCCGCGACACGCTAGAGAAGAGCGGCGCCATGAGCAGGACAATCATGTTCATCCATACCGCATCCGACCCGACCGTCGAGTGCACGATGATTCCCGACATGTCCCTGGCAGTAGGCGAGCGCTTTGCCCTCGAAGGCAAGAAAGTCCTTGTCCTGCTTACAGATA
>JAGABK010000189.1 GCA_017614625.1 Spirochaetales bacterium | reverse complement strand
TTCCTGGACCCTCACCGCGTTCATCCACTTCATCGTGGGAACGACGCTGAGGAAGAAGTTCATCCGTCTGTATTCGGAGCCTGAGGAACCTCAGCCTCCTCAGGAGACCTGCCCACAACCCTCGTGATCACGGGCATGAGGCGCATGCGGTGCCTCACGGTTATGACCGAGGCGATTCCGAAGGCCACGGCCATGGCGCCGAAGCCTCCAAGGGCGCAGTACATCTCCCCAAGTCCGGGGAACGAGTATTTCAGGATAAGATAACCTATCGGAAAAAGAGCCAGAGGCAAGGCGAAAACCAGGGCGGTGCTCAGTATGGTGCGTCCGGGCGGCATGTAGAGCTCTACCATGTCACCCTCCTTGACCTCTATTTCCTTCGGATTGAGCGCCGAGAACTCGGTCAGGCCCTTGTTGTTGCAGAACATGCCGGCCTTGCAGCCCTGGCATGCGTCGGTGCTGCAGCCCATGAGGACGGTTCCGTCGGAATCAATGCCCTTGACCATCGATACTGTGTACATGGCGCCTCAGCCCTTGGGTTCCGGCATGGGAACCTCTACGTCCAGCTTCACGGTCTCAACAGAAAGGGCTTTGCCGCTTCTGCCGTCTACTTCAACCAGAAGTCCCTGCATCTGGGGCTTCTCCCAGCTCTCCATGGATCTGGTCATGACATGGGTCCTGAACTTGCGGATCTCCGGTTCCGGCGCGAAGCCTCCCACGCTCTCCGACGCGCCGCAGCGCCCCAGGTCCGTGATGTAGGCAGTGCCGCCGTCGAGTATGCGGGCATCAGCCGTGAGGGCCTTGCTGTGCGTGCCAACGACAGCAGACACCCTGCCGGCCAGATGGTGTCCCATGGCGACCTTCTCCGCCGTGGCCGACGCGTGGAAGACGTAGAATATCACCGGCGTCTCGGAGCGTATCTTGTCGATCAGGCCCGCGGCGGCGAGGAACGGGTTGTTGAGATGCGGATTGTTGAAGTTGCACATTCCAAGGAAGTTGACCACGCAGACCTTGGTGTCGCCCACGGTCACGTATTTGACTCCCCTGCCCGGAACGCCTTCCGGGTAGTTGGCGGGCCTGAGGATGCTCGAACGCTTGCCGATCCCCTCGACCATGTCGATCTTGAAGAAGGACTTCTCCCCCATCGTCAGGATGTCGATGCCCATGTGCTGGAGGGTCAGGGCGTTCTGGAAGCCCAGCCCGAATCCGCCGGTCGCTCCCTCCCCGTTGGCGATGACGAGGTCGATGCCGTTGTCCTCACGGTATTTCTTCAGGGCATTCTTTATGACGCCGATTCCGCAGCGTCCGACTATCTCTCCAAGGAACAGGACCTTCATGCTGAAAATGTACCTTGCTTTCCGCTACTTTGCAATAGAGCGCATCTGGTGTATATTTAATCCATGAAAACCAGAGACATGGCATGCTTGTTGCTATATGTCCTCCTGCTCGTCTTCATCTGCGTCTCCTGCACGAAGACGGCCGCGGAATCCGTGCCCATCGGGGAGCGGGAGCTGCCGGACATGGAGATGAGGAACGCGACGTATACGCTGGCACGCGGGTCCGACGAACCGCTGGTCATGCAGGCCGCGGCGATCACGATCTACAAGGGCAACCGCGACACGGTGCTGGAGGGCGTGACCTTCCGCCAGGGCAGCGACCTCTCGGGATCGGCGGACCTTGCGACGGTGAATTCCGACAACACGCGCGCCGAGCTTTCGGGGAACGTCACGCTGGTCAAGACCGGCGACGACGGCATCACCGTGAAGGCCGGGAACCTTGTCTGGAACAAGGACGACAACTCTGTTTTCTGCGAGGGCGAGGTCCTTGTCACGTACGGGGACGGAACCGTCATAAGGGCCATAGGCTTCAGCGGGCTTCCCGACGAGAGCCTTTATGAGTTCAGCACGATACTGGAGGGCAGACTGGAAGAATGAAACGCATGCGACGCCTTGCTGCAACGATCATGTTCTCACTTGTCCTCATTCCATTATTCTCATCCGCAATCACCTTCAGCGGCGGACACACCAGCATCAGCCTGCAGGAGGGCAACCGCACCGTCACCCTCACCGACGGGGCCGTGGTCGACACGGACGAGGTCCAGCTGAAGGCGGACTCGGTGGAGATCTACGGAGAGAACTACAGGTACGTCGTCTGCACCGGCAACGTGGTTGCCAAGGAGAAGGAAAGCAAGATTTCCTTCCGAAGCCCGTCGGTCTTCTACGACAGGACCAGGGGCATAGTGTCATCGGACAGCTGGATAGAGATCCAGGACACGGAGAACCAGGCGGCCCTGTCGGGGGCGTGGTTCGAGTACGACATGGAGAAGTCCCTCATGAAGCTGAAGATGATGGCAAGGATCATCAAGGTCACGGACGAGGGTCTGATGGTCTGCCGGGCGGACCTGATCGAGTACGACGGAAAGAAGAACACGGTGACGCTGAAGGGCAACGCCACGGTCGTATACAAGGGCGACAGCTACAGGGCCGCCATCATCACGGTGAATCTGGACACGGACGAGATCTCGCTGTTCGGAACGGTTTCGGGGGAATTCAATGGTTAACACCCTGCAGATCGAGCACCTGAGGAAGGTCTACGGCAAGCGAGAGGTCGTCAAGGACATATCCTTCAGCATGAAGGGCGGCCAGATCATCGGCCTGCTGGGTCCCAACGGAGCAGGAAAGACCACCACGTTCTACATGATCGTGGGCTTCATAAACAACAACGGCGGCACCATCGCGGTCAACGGGATGGACATCACCGACCTTCCCATGTACAAGCGCGCCCGCATGGGCATCTCCTATCTGCCTCAGGAGCCGTCCATCTTCCGCAAGCTCAGCGTGGAGGACAACATCCGCCTTGTTGCGGAAACCCGGGGCGACATAGACAGGCGCCGCGAGGACGAGATCGTGAAGGGTCTTCTGCGCTCCTTCGGACTAACGCACC
>JAGABK010000003.1 GCA_017614625.1 Spirochaetales bacterium | reverse complement strand
GCCTTCCAGACGGAGGCCCAGAAGCGTATCCGTGAGCTTCATTACTATGATGTTCTCAGGGCAGACAGGTGTATCTCCGACAATTCGATTGAGGGACGCGTTCCGTTCGGGGACCTGGAGTTCGTCAGGTATGTCATGTCCATCGACCCGGCCATGAAGATGAACCGCTGGAACATAGGAAAGTACCTGCTGCGCAGGGCTTTCGAGAAGGACCGTATCCTGCCGGAGGCCATCCTCTGGAGGCAGAAGGCCGCGTTCTCGGATGCAGTGGGCCACAGCATGGTCGACGGCCTGAAGGAGTACGCCGAGTCGAAATTCACGGAAGAGGAGTTCAAGTCAGGTTGTGAGAAGTATTCCCACGGCAGGCCGTTCACAAAGGAAAGCCTGCTGTACAGGGAGATATTCGAGAAGCATTATCCGGGTCAGGGCGAAATGATTCCGGATTTCTGGATGCCCAACAGGAGCTGGAAGGGCTGCGATGTGAACGATCCGTCGGCAAGGGTTCTTTCGAACTACGGAGCAAGCGGAATCTGAGTCAGGAGGGGAGACATGAAGGAAGAAAGAGCTGATGTGACCGAAGTGTTCGCAAGTCACGTATTCACGGAAGACAAGATGGAGCGGTATGTTCCCGCCTTCATCGTAGCAGAGTACCGCAAGTGTCTCGAGACCGGCTCCAGCCTGTCGATGGAGACCGCAGACGCCATAGCAAAGGGCATGAAGGAATGGGCCATAGGCCTGGGCGCCACCCATTTCACCCACTGGTTCCAGCCGCTGACCGGAGGAACCGCAGAGAAGCACGAGAGCTTCATCGAGCCCGTCGGAAAGGGACGCGTGATCATGGAGTTCTCAGGCAAGGAGCTCGTCAAGGGCGAACCGGATGCCTCCAGCTTCCCCTCGGGCGGCCTCAGGGCGACCTTCGAGGCCCGCGGATACAGCGCATGGGATCCCACATCCTACGCGTTCGTCGAGGACGGCAGCCTGTGCATCCCCACGGTGTTCTTCTCCTATTCGGGCGAATCTCTTGACCGCAAGACACCGCTTCTCAGGTCCATCAAGGCCCTGAACAAGCAGGCCCTCAGGGTCCTGAGGCTGTTCGGAGACACCGAGACCAAGTCCGTCACCTCCATGGTAGGATCGGAGCAGGAATACTTCCTCCTGGACAAGGAGATGTTCAATAAGAGGGAGGACCTGAGGATCTGCGGCCGCACTCTTTTCGGCGCCAAGCCGCCCAAGACGCAGGAGCTGGACGACCATTACTTCGGCTCCATCAAGCCGCGCGTCTCGGCCTACATGAAGGACCTGGAGACAGAGCTGTGGAAACTCGGCGTCCTTGCCAAGACAAAGCACAACGAGGTCGCCCCGTCTCAGCATGAGATGGCGCCGATCTACACCGACTGCAACAGCGCAAACGACCAGAACCAGCTTACCATGAACATAATGAGGAAGGTCGCAGACCGCCACGGCCTGGTGTGCCTTCTGGCAGAGAAACCCTTCGACGGGGTCAACGGAAGCGGAAAGCACAACAACTGGTCCGTGGCCACCAACAGGGGCAAGAACCTGCTCTCGCCCGGAAAGACCCCGGCCCAGAACGCGCAGTTCCTGCTTTTCCTCTCGGCCTTCGTCAGCGCAGTGGATGAGTACCAGGACCTCCTGCGATACAGCGTCTCGTTCGCCGGAAACGACCACAGGCTCGGCGGAAACGAAGCGCCCCCGGCAATCATCTCAATCTTCCTCGGCACCGAGCTGCAGGGCGTGATCGATTCGATCATCAACGAGACCAGCTACGGCGCACAGGCAGTCAAGCCCATCAAGATCGGCATCGATTCCATGCCGTTCATCCCGCGCGACACGACAGACCGCAACCGCACCAGCCCCGTGGCCTTCACAGGAAACAAGTTCGAGTTCCGCATGCCCGGCTCCAGCCAGTCCATCTCCGAGCCGAACACCGTGCTCAACACCATCATGGCCGACAAGCTCGGCGAGTTCGCAGACATCCTCGAGAAGGTTCCCGCAGACGAGATGAACAGCGCGCTGCACGACCTGCTGAAGAAGCAGTTCACCGAGCACTGCAGGATCATCTTCAACGGAAACGGCTACGACCAGTCATGGGTCGACGAGGCAAAGAGAAGGGGACTGAGCAACCTTCGCACCACGGCCCAGGCCATGGAGCGCTACCTCTGCGACAAGAACATCTCCCTCATGGAGAGACACGAGGTCATGACGAAGTCCGAGATGGCCGCACGCGAGGAAGTGGGAATCGAGAACTACTGCAACATCATCTCCATCGAGGCCAAGACCCTGCTGGGAATGGTCAGAAGGGAGATCATCCCCGCCGTGTCCGCCTTCGAGGGAGCCCTGTGCAGGACCCTGACGGACAAGATCGGCATCTTCGGCAAGGACGAATCGGACGTGGAGTACACAGAGTGCCTGCGCCTCTCCAAGGACAACAGGGAGCTTGCCGCTCTGATCGAGAAGCTTTCGGCCTCCGTGGACGGCGCTCCTGCGGACATGACGGTCGCGACAGCCGCGTACTACCACGACAAGGTCCTATCCGTCATGGAGGACATAAGGCTCGCGGCCAACGACGCCGAGCAGCTCGTTCCGGACGGATACTGGCCGTATCCGACATACCGCCAGCTGCTGTTCTCCGTCTGAGTCAGGCCCGGAATACACATACCATACTCCGCAAGCTTGGATGTTAAGCCTGAAAACCCTGTTCCATGGGTTTCAGGCTTAACTTCCGTTTTGTTTTCATCTGCTTCTATGTTATATTTCAGGTACACAGAAAAACATTTTCAGGAGCATCCAATGAAAATCACAAACGATATCATCTATGTCGGAGTAAACGACCACGAGATAGATCTATTCGAGGGTCAGTACATCGTACCCAACGGAATGGCGTACAATTCATATCTGATCATGGACAGCAAGGTCGCCGTGATGGACACCGTCGACAGACGCTTCACCCACCAGTGGCTCGACAACATCCAGAAGGCCCTGGGAAACCGCAAGCCGGACTACCTGGTGGTCCAGCACATGGAGCCCGACCACTCGGCCAACATCGCCGCCTTCATGAAGACCTATCCGAAAACGACCGTGGTCTCATCGGCCAAGGCGTTCCCCATGATGAAGAACTTCTTCGGAGAGGACTTCGCCGACCGCCGCATCGTTGTCGGGGAGGGAAGCACGCTGGAGCTGGGAAAGCATGTCCTCAATTTCGTGACCGCCCCCATGGTCCACTGGCCTGAGGTCGTCATGACCTATGACAGCACGGACAAGGTCCTGTTCTCCGCCGACGGATTCGGCAAGTTCGGCGCCCTCGACGCCGACGAGGACTGGGCATGCGAGGCACGCCGCTACTACTTCGGCATCGTGGGCAAATACGGACCTCAGGTCCAGAACGTCCTCAAGAAGGCCGCAGGTCTGGACATCTCCATCATCTGCCCGCTCCACGGACCCGTCCTTTCCGAGAATCTCGGATACTACATCAACCTCTACGACATCTGGTCTTCCTACGGAGTTGAGAGCGAAGGCGTCATGATCGCCTACACCTCGGTCTACGGCAACACGAAGAAGGCCGTCGAGCTGCTCGAGCAGAAGCTCAAGGACAACGGATGTCCCAAGGTCGTGGTCACGGATCTGGCCCGCGACGACATGGCAGAGGCGGTCGAGGATGCCTTCCGCTACGGAAGACTCGTACTGGCATCGACCACCTACAACGCCGATGTCTTCCCGTTCATGAGAACCTTCATCGAGCATCTGACCGAGCGCAACTACCAGAACAGGACAGTCGCAATCATCGAGAACGGCTCATGGGCCCCTCAGGCGGCCAAGGTCATGACGGGACTTCTCGCCAACTCGAAGAACATCACGTTCTCGCCGACCACGGTCCACATCAAGAGCGCCCTCAACGACGAGAGCAAGGCCCAGATCGAGGCCCTTGCCGCCGAGCTCTGCAAGGACTACATGGCACGCCAGGAGAAGACGGTCAACAAGAACGACATGAGCGCACTGTTCAAGATTGGCTACGGCCTCTACGTGATCACATCCAACGACGGAAGGCGCGACAACGGCATGATAGTCAACACCGTCTCGCAGGTGACCAACTCGCCCAACAGGATCGCGGTGTGCATCAACAAGCAGAACTACACCCACCACGTTGTGCAACAGACCGGAACGATGAACCTCAACTGCCTGTCGGTGGAGGCCCCGTTCTCAGTCTTCGAGCGCTTCGGATTCCAGAGCGGCCGCACGGCAGACAAGTTCGAGGGTTCGGATTTCGAGGACCTGCGTTCGGACAACGGACTGCGCTTCCTGTCCAAGTACATCAATGCCATGATGAGCCTGAAGGTTGAGCGCTACGTGGACCTGGACACCCACGGAATGTTCATCTGCACCGTCACAGAGGCGCGCGTGCTGAGCGACAAGGAGACGATGACCTACAACTACTACCAGTCCAACGTCAAGCCCAAGCCCAAGACAGAGGGCAAGAAGGGCTGGGTCTGCAAGGTCTGCGGATATGTCTATGAGGGAGATGAGCTGCCCGAGGACATCGTCTGCCCGCTCTGCAAGCACGGAGCCGCGGACTTCGAGCCGATAAGCTGAAGCAGGTCAGTCCTTGAGCACCTGGCCTTCCCTGAATGCCTTTCCGATCACCGGGCCCATGGCCACGTAGTTGGAGCATTCGATGTCGAAGGTCAGGGGCTTGAGCTTGGCGATGTCTATCTTCCTGTCGGTGAGGACCGACTCGTCGACTGTCGTCGCCACGATGTTGCCGAAGCAGTGGCAATGCTCGGGTTCATAGGACTCAAGCTCGCATTCCATGCAAATCGCGTAGTCGGTGAAAACCGGCGCGTCAACGGAAGTGGCCTTCTCGTCATGGAGGCCGCTTTTTCTTACTTTGTCGGACACCTTGTTTCCGGAGACGATTCCCACATAGTCCGATGCGACCATGTTCTTCTCCTGGGCGATATGTACTGTGAAGGCTTTGCGCCTGAGGATGTTCTTCACCGTCTTGTGGTCTTCGCTCAGGCAGAGGAAGACCTGGTGGTCGTCGCCCACGGCTCCCCATGCCGCGTTCATCGCGTTCGGTGTTCCGTCTTCGTTGTATGTGCCGATGATAAGCACCGGCTGCGGGTAGACAAGGGGCTT
>JAGABK010000188.1 GCA_017614625.1 Spirochaetales bacterium | reverse complement strand
TGACCGCCGGAACGGGAAGCATGCAGAGGTCGATGTCGCCGGTGGCGGCCTTGGTTGTGAGCTCGGTGCTGTCGAGGAACTGGATTGTCACGTCCTTGTCGGGGTCGATTCCGTTCTTGGAAAGGATGTACCTGAGGACGTACTCGGGGTTGGATCCCTGGCCCACGGCGTAGATTGTGCGGCCCTTGAGGTCGGCCACCGAATTGACGGTGTTGCCTTTTTCAAGGATGTACAGCACGCCTGCGGTGTTCAGTGCGGCAATCCTGACTCCGCCGGATGTCTTGTTGTAGAGGGACGATGCTGCGTTGGTCGGAAGTGCGGCGATGTCGAGCTGGCCTGCTGCGACCTGCGCGATCATGTCGGTTGCCTCGGCGAGGACGGTCACCGAGTATTTGTTGAGGGTCTTGCCCTCCTCATTCTGTGACAGAAGGTAGCTGGCCCCGATTCCGGTCGGTCCTTTCAGAACTCCGATGCGGACTTCGGCAGACGGACTGCTGAAGACGGTGAAGACCGACACGAGGGCGATGACTGCCACAAGGACGGCTCTCTTTAAGCTGAAACGCATTTGAAACGCTCCTTTGCATCATGTGATGCTACCCGAAATGTACAGAGGAAAAGGGAAAAAAGCAATCGTTTCCGCAAGTTATGCAATCACTATAAACTGTGCTATGATTTGCACATGGAAAAGCATGGAAATACTTATGACCAGATCTTCAGAAGAAGGTCTTTCCACCTGTTCAAGGGCGGCTCGGACCGCCTTTCGGAGGCCGAGCTCTCGGCTCTCGATGCCTTCCTGAAAACGCTCAGGCCGCTTCATCCTGAGATAAAGACGCTTGTGCGCGTAGTGCCTGCCAGGGAGACCACCTGCATGCGCGGGGCGGAATACTGCATTCTCTTCTACAGCGAGAAGAAGGGCGACTACCTGCGCAACGCCGGCTACATGGGCGAGCAGGCGGACCTGTACCTCAATTCGGTCGGAATAGGGGCGCTGTGGTACGGAATGGGCAAGCCCAGGGCGAAGACGGCCGAAGGCCTGGACTACGTGATCATGATAGCCATAGCCAAGGTGCCGGCGGACAGCTTCCGCAGGGACCTCTCCCAAACGAAGAGAAAGGACGTTCCGGCCATCTGGAGCGGGGACGGTCTTGGTGTTTCGGATATCGTGCGCTATGCACCCAGCGCCTGCAACCTTCAGCCCTGGTTCGTGGAGAACGACGGCTCGGGCCTGAAGGTCTTCAGAATCTGGCCGGCCAAGCGGGGCATCATGCCCGCAGGCAAGGTCAATTTCTTCAACAGGATGGACATAGGCATCTTCCTTCTGATACTGGAGACCTGTCTGGAGCATGAGGGTCTGAAGTACGGAAGGCAGCTTTTCGAGGACACGTCGGACGAGAGGCTGGAGAGGGTGCAGGTGGCGTATTACAGGCTAGACAAGAGCCCTGCGCAGCTGTGAGAGGATGTCCGGGTAGGACAGGGCGGCGGGGTCGGTGGCATCGACCTCTATGACGGTTCCCATGCCGAAGCCGAACGTGCCGCGGCGGCGGAACTTTGCCTCGAATTCCTCGAGGGTTATGACGGGGTTGTCGATTGTGTTTTTTCCGTCCTGCGGCCAGCAGGTTGTAATTACATGGCCCGGATGCCGCTCGGGGTCCCTGTCCCGGGCCAGGAAACGCCCGTAGATGGCCCTTATGTCGCCTGCGAAGCGGACGGTGACCACGTTGCACGGATTTGACGCCACAAGTTCCTGCAGATGGGGCAGGTTGCGGTCCTCGAAGTTGTTGTCCAGGATCACGGAGCCGCCGCGCCCGAGGATGCAGGCGGCGGTGTACATCATGATGTCGGAAGCTGCAATGTCCAGCTTCGTCTTCTCCTCGTAGGTCCTGAATCCCACGGTGTCGAAAAGGTATTCCTTGATCCTGTCCTTTTCGATGACGGGCAGGCCAAGCTCCTTCGCGGCGTATGAGGCGAAGGTCGATTTGCCCGATGCGGGAAGTCCAGCCATAAGAATCAAATTCGCTGCCATGCCGCAAAGCGTATCACAAGGGCGCCGTATGGCAAAGCATTTTATTGTGGTGTGCGTGCGAATATCTGTTATATTTAGGCTATGGAACGTGAAGACATAATCAGACTGGCCCTTGAAGAAGCCAGGAGAACCATGAACGGAGGCCAGGGCGGCCCGTTCGGAGCCGCGGTAATCGACCCGGAAGGGAGGGTTTACGTGGCATCCAACACAGTGCTGGGCTCGAACGACCCCACGGCACATGCCGAGGTCAACGCCATCCGCAAGGCCTGCCGGGAGAAAGGGACTTTCGACCTGACCGGCTGCGTGCTGTACACCACGTGCTATCCGTGCCCCATGTGCATGGGAGCCGTCATCTGGGCCAACATAAAGGAGGTCCTGTACGGAGCGGAGCCCGAGGACGCGGCGGCCATAGGCTTCAGGGACGATTTCATCTACGACTACATACGCGGCGGCTGCAGGGACGCGAAGGTCATGAGGCTGCAGCGCCTTGAGAAGAACGCGGAGTGCAGGGATCTTTTCCGCGAGTACGCCGAATCCGAAAGGCAGATGTACTGAGGGCTCAGAAGGCATGGAAATGAAGGCATGCAGGGTTGTGCACGGGGTTCCCGGATCGGTGGAGCCTGAGGCTGTCAGGAAAAAGTACCGCGCCCTGACGCTGGCTCTGATTGAAGGAAAGACAACTGTAACGGTCATGGAAAGCTGCACCGGCGGGCAGATATCGTCGCTGATCACGGACACGGAGGGCTCGTCGGAGGTCTTCAAAGGCTCCTGCGTGACATATTCCAACGACGCCAAGGTCCTGGACGGGGTGCCTGCACAGATAATCGGGACTTACGGGGTCTATTCGCCTCAGACGGCACTTGCGATGGCACAGGCCTGCAGGAGGAAGTTCGGTTCGGACATCGGAGTGGGGATAACCGGAAGCTTCGGCAACACGGACCCGGCCAATGCGGACAGCGTCCCCGGCGAGGTGTATTTCGCAGTGGAGACTGCAGGCGGGAAGCAGTGCTTCCACTGCACCGTGCCGCCGCAGGAAGACAGGCTTTCGTACAAGATGTACATGGCGGATGTGGTGGCCGACAGGCTCATGAAGGTATTGCAGGGATAGGAGGAAGGATGCTCAGACTATTGGATTTCGAGATGCTCAACGAGCTTTACGCCAGCAAGAGCATCACCACTGCCTCGCAGAAGCTGTACATCTCGCAGCCGGCGCTGACCAAGTGGCTGCACAAGATAGAAGAGGACCTGGGCATAATAATAGTGAAGAGAAGCGTGAAGGGTGTCGTCTTCACCCTCGAGGGCCAGCACCTGGTGAGGTACGGGCAGACCGTGCTAGACGGTTACAGGAAGGAGCTCAAGGAGCTGCAGGGAATACAGGACGATGCGGAGAACACCGTGTCCATGATGTCCGCAGGCTCGCTTACGGTGCACCTTCTGCCCAAGCTCATGCGCGCCTACAAGGACGTGGACCCGGACGTGCGCTTCCACCTGCGCTACGCCGGCAGCAACATAACCGCACAGGGCATCTACGAGAGGGAAGCAGACATAGGCTTCATAAGGGGAGAGCCGGGGCTGAACCTGGAGAAGGCCGAGATCCGCACCGAATACGCCACGATAATCTCGAGCGAAGAAATATCACTTAAGAACCTTCCGTTCCTTCCCAGGATCGACGCGGAGTTCAGCGAAAGCGCGCGTCTTTTCGTCAATGACTGGTGGCAGGACATCTTCGACGTGTCGCCGAACATCGCCATGCATGTCCAGAACATCGACACCTGCATCAAGATGGTCCGGGAGGGGCTGGGGTACAGCATCATCATCTCGTCGGACGTCTATGAGGGCATCCCGGGACTGCACGTCTATCCGCTGAAGCACCCGAACGGCGAGTATGTAACAAGGACGGACTACATGGTCTGGAAGTCGGACAAATACCTGAACCCGTGCACCAGGTCGTTCAGGGATTTTGCCATAGAGTATTTCAGCAAGCTGCCGAAGAAACAGCCTCTGGCTTATTGAGTTCCACCCGGTTTTCCATCCGGTTCCGCTGTGGTTTTTGGTCATAACTTTTGGTTATGGCGTCCAATGAAAATATTGTATTTTTTTTCTAAACAATTCCATGCGATGCTTCAAATACAGAGAAAACCGGCGGTTTTATGTGCCGACCGGTAAATCAATGAGGTGTCCATGAAACTGATTGAAGAAAACAGGATGTTTGACAAGATGAAGGCCGGTATTCCCGTACTGGGATGCCAGGTGAGAAGCCGCTCGACTCTGATTGCCGAGATGGCGGCCTACTGCGGCCTTGATTACGTGTTCATCGAGGGCGAGCACTTCGTCCACAACATAGAGACTGCCGAGAACCTCATCCGCGCCATCCAGATCGGCGGAGCGGTCCCCATCATGAGGATCCCCAGCCATGAGGACGGCCTGATCCTCCAGGTCCTCGAGGCAGGCGTCATGGGAGTCATCTTCCCGCACATCGACACGGCCGAGCAGGCAAGGCACGCAGTCAACGAGGTCAAGTTCGCACCCGTGGGACGCAGGGGATACGGAGATTCCGCAAGGGCCTCCAAGTTCGGTTTCGTGCCCGATGAGGATTATCTGCAGATGGTCAACAAAAACGTCATGTGCATCGGAATGATCGAGAGCCAGAAGGGAATCGACAACCTGGACGAGATCCTCGAGTCCGGAATCGACGTCCTGAGGATCGGAGCCAAGGACCTTTCACTGGACCTCGGATACGGCGGAAAGGTGACCCCGGAGGTCAGGGCAATCGTCGAGGACCTGTGCAGACGCATCTCGAAGTCGAAGGTCATCCTCGGCGACGCGGGACTCGGCGGACTGGGATCGAAGGAGGACTTCGACCACGTCAAGGGACTCGGATGCAAGATGTTCACGCTCGGATCGGACATGGCCATGCTGAAGAAGGCCATCAACGGTTCGTTGGGAAAATTCAGGGAAATGAACGGCTGAGAGGCTGGATTTCAATAAAAACAAAACAAGGAGAAACGAAATGAAGAAATTACTGGTAGCAATGCTCATCGCAGTATGTTCGTTCACAATGGTATTCGCTCAGGGAGCAACTGACACAGCCGCAGAAGCCGGCAAGTACCCCGCAGATACACTCAATTATCTGGTCGCAGCCTCGGCAGGCGGCGGACTCGACGTCGTTTCACGCTGCTTCACACCGCAGTGGGAGAAAGAGCTCGGCACAAAGTTCGAGTATGTCTATGAGAACACGGGAAACACCTACCTGGTCGCAATGAACGACCTCAACGCCCTTGACAGCGACGAGTTCGGAGTCATCTGCGGAATGCCCGAGGCCATGCTCGGAATGTTCCAGTTCCAGGATTCCACATACTCCGTCGAGGACATCGCCTGGATCGGAAACGTCTATTCGGATGCAAACGCACTGATCGTCCGCGCCGACGACACCCGCTTCAACACGGCAGAGGACCTGATCAAGTATGCACGTGAGAACAGGATCACAATCTCCACTCCGCAGGCCCTGACATCAGCCAACATCACAGCCAGGATCTTCGTCGAGGCTTCCGGCATCAACGCCACAGTCGTTCCGTACAACGGCGGAGCAGGCGCCCGCAACGACCTCCTCGGCGGACACGTCGATGTCTCCGTAGGCGGAATCTCCACAGTCGTCAAGTCACCCGACCAGTTCAAGATCATCGGCATCTTCGGCAAGACCTCCCCCGTCACCGACATCTGGCCGAACGCACAGGTCCAGCCCGAGTTCGCCAAGGACTTCGAGATGCCCGACCTCGTTGCACACTGCTCCATCTGGACAAGCAAGAAGATTGCCGAGAAGCACCCCGACATCTACCAGATGCTCTGCGACACCTTCAAGACCGCTTTCACATCCGATGCTTCCAACGAGGCTCTCGTGACGGCCAAGCAGGACCGCTTCATCGACTACATCGGACCGGATGACACGCTCAGCGCCGCAATCGGATTCGTAGACACCCTGAAGAAGTATTCGGAGCTGCTGGATCCCAAGAACAACAACTGACACAAGTCGGAAACAAACACACCGTGCCCCGCGCACGGTGCGTTTTTCTCAACTTCCGGATTCCGGGAGTTGGGAAGAACGTAAGTTTCATCCTGACCAATTGGAGAAAAGTTATGAAGAAGAAACTGCCTTGGGGAGAACTCGTCTTTCTCCTCGCAATCCTGGGCTATGTCCTGTACTACTTCCTCTCGGTGAGGGGGTACGGAAGCAGAGCCGTAACGTGGCCCTATGTCCTCATGGTGGGAACGGTCCTCGCGGTAGTCGCGGTTGCCGTCGAAGTCATCAGGAAAGCCCCCGCAAAAGAAGAAGTCCAGACACCCGAAGGAGAGGAAGCACCCGAAAAGAAGACCGGTTTCAAGGCCTTCCTCGAGAACAGCCTCTCGACTCTGGTCATAATCGTGTCCTTCGTCATCTACACGCTGCTGCTGAAGAAGCTCGGAATCCATCTGTGCAACTTCCTTCTGAGCTTCTTCCTTGTTCTCTACATCAGCAAGGGCAAGTGGCTCACGGCCCTCATCGCCGCTGCAGTGGTGACGTTGTCGTTCTATCTTGTCTTCGGCCTGGCCCTCGGCCTCAGGCTGCCCAAGTTCAAGCTTTTCTGAGGAGGCGCGCATGTTGAACAATCTTCTTGCAGGATTCACGCAGCTGTTCACCCTCAAGACAATGCTGTTCGTCATAATCGGAGCAGTCGTGGGACTTCTCGCCGGAGCCATTCCCGGCCTGAACGACACCAACATCCTCACGCTGTTCCTCTCGTTCATCCTTTTCATAGATCCGTTCCCGGCGGTCATCCTCATGACGGCGGTGTTCATTTCCTGCCAGACGGCCGGATCGATACCCGCGATTCTGGTGAACATACCGGGCACGCCGAGTACGGCCGCCTCCACGCTTGAGGGTTACGCCCTCACAAAGCAGGGGAAGGCCGGCCAGGCACTCGGATGCTCGTTCGCCTCGTCCCTCATGGGAACGGTCCTGGGCGGAATCATGGCCCTGGTGCTCGCTCCGATCATCGGAAAGTACGCACTCAGCTTCGGACCTCCCGAGATGTTCATGCTCGCCATCTTCGGCATGACGGCTGTCGCATCTCTTACCGGAAACTCCGTCAGCAAGGGTCTTCTGGCCGCAGTCCTGGGTCTTCTTGTGGGAACCATCGGACTGGACTACTTCATCGGCGTCACAAGGTCCACGTTCGGCGTGGCCGAGCTTTACAGCGGAATCCCGCAGATCCCGCTCCTTCTGGGTCTGTTCGGCGTCGGCGAGCTCTACTCGCTGATCAAGAAGAAGTCCATCGGCACCGGCGTCCAGGCAACGGATGCTCCCGATGTAAAGAGCCAGATGGAAGGCTTTAAGGCCGCCTTCAGGTACAAGAAGTCCATGCTCCTCTCCGCAGTGATCGGCTTCGTCGTCGGAGTCATCCCCGGAACAGGCGCCACGATCGCTTCGTTCACCAGCTACGGAACGGCGCGCTCCATCTCCAAGGAGCCCGAGAAGTTCGGAAAGGGCCACTACGAAGGCCTGGTCGCCACCGACACATCCAACAACGCCAGCGTTCCCGGATCGATCGTTCCGGCCCTCACGCTCGGTATCCCGGGCAGCGGAACCACGGTCCTGTTCATAAGCGCCTTCCTCATGCACGGAATGCAGCCGGGACCCTCGTTCTTCAGCGAGCACATTACCGAAGCCAACTCGATCTTCCTGACGGTCATCTTCGTCGGAATCATCGCCACATTCGTCGGAATGGTCATGGCGAAGCACATGGTCAAGGTCGTCTCCCTGCCGACCCACATCCTGGCCATGCTGATCGCAATGTTCTGCCTCATGGGAGCCTACATCTGCCGCAACAAGGTCAACGACCTGTTCATCATGCTGGCTTTCTCGATCCTGTCGATCTTCCTCAAGAAGTTCGATTATCCGCTTCCGGCGTTCCTGCTGGGAGTCATCCTCGGTCCGATCATCGAGCCGAACTTCTTCAGGGCCCTGGCAATCTCGGACAACAACTTCTCGATCTTCTTCACCAGACCGATCTGCATCGTCCTCTGGATCATGTGCCTCGCCGCCCTGGCGATGCCGAAGATCATCGCCCTGAAGGCAAAGAAAAAGAAGGAGGCGGAAAGTGCCGTTTGAATTTGAGACAGTCAAGAACACAAAGGTCGTGTCCTCGAAGGGCCGCGATTTCATCCTCCGTGCCGGAAAGCTTTTCGACGGAAAGGGAAAGACGGCCGTCAAGGACCGTGACATCCTCATCCGCGGCGGCAGGATCGCCGAAACGGGCAAGAGGGGCGCTTTCGACGCCCTGGGCCTCGAGGTCATGGACTGCTCCGGCAGCTTCGTCATGCCGGGCCTGATCGAGGCGCACCTGCACCTTTCAGGTATGCATACGCAGGAGAAGTACAGCAGGTACTTCGAGAACAAGGACGTGCGTCTGATCCGCGCCCTGAACCACGCCGAGGAACTTCTGGCACACGGTTTCACCACCGTCAGGGAACTCGGAGCCAAGGGCAGGGGAATCGGAATCCGCGAAGGCATCGCCAAGGGCCTCTGCCACGGACCGCGCATCCTCACCTCCATAGAGTTCCTCTCTCCGTCCGGCGGACACGGCGACTGGCCGATCTTCCCCTATGACTTCGTCAAGGAGACTTCCATGCGCAGCGTGCTGGTCGACGGCGTGGACGAGTGCGTCAAGGCCGTCAGGCTCCTGCTGCGCGAAGGCGCAGATTTCGTCAAGATCGTCACCGCCACAGGCGGCTTCGGACAGGTCTACGAGACCATGAAGTTCAGACCGTGCTTCAACATGGCCGAGATCACCGCCATGAGCAACGAAGCCCATGAGCAGGGCAAGAAGATCGCCTCCCATGTCGTGGGACACGTCGGAGCCATGAACGCCATCAACGGCGGAATCGACACCCTGGAGCACTGCTTCTTCAACTTCGACCAGCACCCGGAGGTCCTGGACGCGATCGTGAAGAAGGGTCTGACAGTCGTCCCGACCATGTCCATCATCAAGTGGTTCGGCGAGTACGAGGAGCAGACCGGAAGGCCCGACGCGGCCGCAAGGTTCTACAGGAACGTCCAGATGCACGGAAAGTTCGTCAAGGCCGCCTGGGAGGCAGGAGTGCCCATCGCATGCGGAACGGACGAGAACGGAATGCACGGAACCGGACGCTGCCCGGAGGAGTACGTCTCCCTGGTCGAGGCCGGACTTCCCGAGTACGCGGTCCTGCAGGGCGCCACATCGGTCGCCGCAGCCACGCTCGGACTTGAAAACGAAACAGGATCCATCGAAGCCGGCAAGGTCGCCGACATCCTGGTTCTCAATAAAAACCCCCTGGACGACATCTCGGTCCTCAGATTCAAGGAATCGGTCGACTGCGTGATCCAGGGATGACAAGAGGGTAAGATGAGTTTCACATTGCTCGTAACGGAAGCCATGTCCGACATGGGAATGGACTGGCTCAGGGAAAAAGGCGTGACCGTCAAGTACGGCCGCGGAATAGATCCGGAAGTCCTGGTAGAGGACCTCGCCGGTTGTCAGGCTGTCATCACGAGACTCGCCGTGATGAACAGGGAAGTTCTTGAGAAGTGCCCGGACCTCAAGGTCATAGCACGCCACGGAGCCGGAGTCGACAGCGTCGACGTCGACTACTGCAAGGAGCACGGAATCGCCGTTCTCAGGAACGTCGGAACCAACAGCGTCGCGGTCGCGGAGCATGCCGTCACGCTGATCATGTGCCTCGCCAAGAAGATCAAGATCCGCGAGAACCTGTACAAGGCCGACCAGTTCAAGAAGGGCAGGAAGATCAACGCCATCGAGCTGTCCGGAAAGACCCTGGGTCTTGTCGGATTCGGCCACATCGGCGCCATCGTCGCCGGAATCTGCGGAAACGGACTGGGAATGAAGGTCCTGGTCTTCGACCCGTACGTCAATCCCGCAAGGCTTCCCGCCGGAGTGGAGCTTGTCTCCGACAAGAAGGACCTCTTCGCAAGGGCCGACTTCATCTCCGTCCATGTCCCGGCGACTCCCGAGACCAAGAACAGCATCGGCGCGGCGGAGTTCGCAGCCATGAAGAAGACTGCGTTCTTCATCAACACCGCCCGCGGAACCATCGTGGACGAGGCTGCCCTGATCGATGCCCTTCGCGAGGGCAGGATCGCCGGAGCCGGACTTGACGTCACGGTCGAGGAGCCTACGACAATGGACAACCCGCTGTTCGGCTTCGAGAACGTCATCATGACGCCGCACAACGCCGGAAGCACCGAGGAAGCCCTGCACAAGGCTTCGATGGCCGCCGCCAAGGGCTGCTACGCCATCATCAACGGACTTCCCGTCGAGGAACCCGCAGTGGTTGTCTGAGACAATTATCAATAAATCGCTTCCTGAGGGCTGCCGCGCTTTGCGGCGGCTCTTTTTTTATGGTCGGTTTGCGGGTGAGTATACTTTTTTGCGTTTTTTTGAGGCAAAAAGTAAAGTCGGTTTACTTTTTGATAGAAAAAACAGGCAAAAAGTAAACAGCGGGTGTGAAAAGCCGGATGTTATTGATTCCCCGTCAGGTCGATCACGTGGTCAATCACGTTGTACGTCGGTTCCGTCACATATTCTGGCATTCTTGAGCAGCTGTCTCACATCGGACAGCCTTGTTAATTGCGTCGATCCTCTGGCTGAGGGTGGGGTGCGAGTATTCAAGCGCCACCAGCGCCGGGGACGGGGCCAGGTTGGAGAAGTTCTCGCGTGCGAGCTTCTTCAGGGCGGATATCATGGCATCGGCATAGCCTTCATCGACCACCTGACGGTCTGCGCGGTATTCTGCGTTGCGCGAGACCTTGTTCACGAGGAGACGGAACAGCGGGGACAGCAGGTCGAACTCCACGTATATGATGAGGACGAGGGCGAAGCCGTAGTTGACGGATGTGAATCCGAACGGCGTGAAGGCCCCGATGTGCCGCACCGTGAGCCAGGCGAGGACGGACAGGATGGCCATCTGCACGAAGGTGAGGATCTGGTTCTTCAGGGTGTCCCTGTGGAGGCCGTGACCCATCTCATGTGCGAAGACGGCGCAGATCTCGTCGACCGTCATGGTCCTGACCAGGTTGTCGAAAAGCACGATGGTCTTCATCTTTCCGAAGCCGGTGAAATAGGCGTTTGCCTTGGTGGTCCTGCGCGAGGCGTCCATGACCTTGATGGCCCTGACCTTGTAGCCGTGGGAGTTGAGCAGGGCGGTGACCCTGTCCTTGAGCTCGCCGTCCTCCAGCGGGGTGAACTTGTTGAAGATCCTGCTGAAGACGGGATACAGGAAGGCCGTGACAAGGGCGAAGAGCGTCATGACCACGGCGAAGGCCAGGATCAGCCAGTCGCCCAGCATGCGGTGCGACCAGGTCAGAAGCTCTCCGATACCGATCAAGACGAGCAGGCCAATTACGAATTCCTTGATCTGGTCGGCCCAGAACGTGCTCTTCTTCGTCTTGTTGAAGCCGTACTTCCCCTCGATGACCATGGTGTCGTAGTAGGTGAAGGGGATCATAAGCAGTTCCGAGGCCGAAAGCAGGAGGAGTACGGAGAACATCTGGAGGAACTCGTTCTCCGGAAAGAGCGTCGAGAAGGCGTGGTACACGTTCAGTTCGATGAGCGTGTGCTCGACCAGGAACCCGGCGGTCAGGATCCAGATCCGATGCCTGACCTTCTCCTCGTGGTAGGCGCGCCATTTGGCGTAGGTGGGTCCGTCATAGACGTCGGACACGTTTTCCGGGATGGGATTGCGCGAGGAGAATTCGCGCATTATGGCCAGTATAAGGTCGTAAAAGTATACGACCAGTATGCTTAGGACGACGATGTGCTTGAAATCCATGAGGACATTATAACAGCCGGAAGGCCAGCTTATAAAGTAATAATCAGTTACTTCCGTCCAGGGACTGCTTCACGAAGGAAATGAAGGTCTCGTCGGGGATGGGAAGCGGCTTTCCCTTGAGCCAGACGAACAGGTAGTCCACGTAGCGTCCGGAGTTGACGATCTCCTTGGCCACGATCTTCTGGTTCAGGACGTAGGAGGTCTTGGGGAACAGGCTGACTCCGACGTTTCCTCCGGCAAGGGCGGCGACGTCCAGGTAGTTGTCCATCTTGCAGACGATGCGCGGCTCGCAGTCGATCTCGCGGAACCACTTGTAGATCATGTCGTTCATGGCCTCGCGGCTGGGGATTATCAGGGGCTGGTCCTTCAGCATGGCAAGGTCGATGGTGTCGCCGGGGAGGGCGGAGAGGGGATTCTCGCGGCTCATGAACGCCGTCATCTTCTCCTGTCCGACGCGGAAGTTGTTCAGCAGCGTCTGGTCGCAGGGGGCCGTGATGACTGCAAGGTTGATCAGGCCGCTTCTGAGCCTTTCGATGAGCTCGTCGCTGTTTCCGTCCATGATCCTGAACTTGATGTCCGGGTACTTGCGCATGAAGGACTCGATCCACTTGGAGGCGATGTCCGGGGCGGAGCCTTCGACCAGGCCTATGGAGATGGTTCCGTACATGCCCTTGCCCATGAGGCGGATCTCCTGGGAGGCCTTGTCCGTCAGGCTGAGGATCTCCTTGGCGTACCTGTACAGCAGTCGCCCGGATTCGGTCAGCTGCAGATGCCTCTTTCCTCGGATGAAGAGCACGGTGTCCAGCTCGTCCTCGAGGCTGCGTATCTGGTTGCTCAAAGGCGGCTGGCTGATGTTCAGGCGCTCGGCGGCCCTTGTGATGTTGAGCTCCTCGGCTACGGTGACGAAATACCTTAATACGCGCAGTTCCATGTGGGTCCTCCCGGATTCCGGATTTCCATATCCAAAAGATATGGTAGCTATAATATTATATGTATTTGCTCGTCATCAGTCAAATTCTTATAATTGATTCCGATTGAATGCGGGGAAGGACATGACCAAGTATATTTTCGTCACAGGCGGTGTTGTTTCGGGACTCGGAAAGGGAATCACGGCGGCTTCCCTGGGAAGGCTGCTCAAGGCAAGGGGGCTCAAGGTCGCGGCCCAGAAGCTCGACCCCTACATCAACGTCGACCCGGGGACCATGAGTCCCTACCAGCACGGCGAGGTCTTCGTCACCGAGGACGGCGCCGAGACCGACCTTGACCTGGGCCATTACGAGAGGTTCATCGACGAGGACCTCAACCGCTTCTCCAACCTCACCACCGGAAAGGTCTATTCCAACGTCATCCACAAGGAGCGCCAGGGCGGCTTTTTGGGGTCGACGGTCCAGACGATACCCCATATCACCGACGAGATCAAACGTTTCATCTACCGGGTCGGGGAAAAGACCGACGCGGACGTCGTGATCACGGAAATCGGCGGCACGATCGGCGATATCGAGAGTCAGCCGTTTATCGAGGCGATCCGGCAGGTGGGCCTGGAGG
>JAGABK010000187.1 GCA_017614625.1 Spirochaetales bacterium | reverse complement strand
GAACTGCTTCGACAACGAGAAGTACAAGCAGTATCTCGATTACATGGACAACATCAACGAGATCCTCAACAAGGCTACTGCTGGAATCTCCGCTGGAAAGGAGAAGAGCTACATCCTGCTCACCTCCCACTCCTGCAACTCCGCTTCCGATCTCGGGATGGACACAATGTCCTCCGGGCTGGAGAACTACGCAGACGTGGCTACAGTCGTCAACCTCAAGATGACCAACGCCTATCCCATCGGCGAGAGCGGATACATCACCGGATTGTCCGTCGAGAACATCCTGAAGTACAATCCCGATGTCATCTTCGTAGAGGCCGTTTCGGTCAACACCTACGAAGACTACGTCGCCACCGTGAACAAGATCGCCGGATGGTTCAGAAGCGCCGGATACGACGGCCAGATCATCGGCGTGTCGTTCAGCGTCATCGGCGGAGCTTCGAGCATCTCGCTGCTTCCGATCCTGTCCACCTACGTGTACGGAACCGACAGCTACAGCGAGGAGAGCGCCTGGGAGGACCTTGTGTACTACTACAACAACTTCCTTGGCGGCAACTATGCCGTGAACAGCATTAAGAAGACGATCAACGCCCCGTTCATCGTCGTTTGAACAAACCCTGCCCCTCTTCGGAGGGGCGCAATCGTTCACGGAATAACATGAAATTCATTGATGATATAGAAGAAGACCCTCTGATAGCTAAACCCATGTCCAGAATGGTCCGCGAATGGTCCAAGACGGACGAAGGAGACTCGGAGGGATATCGCAAGCATATGGCGGACTACCACCGCACTATCCGCAGGCGTCTGTTCTTCATAGTGCTCTGTGTGGTTATCACTATAGTGGCATCAGGCTATGCCATCGCCTATGGGCCTCTTGACATCAGCTTCGCTGACACTTACATTACCATCTGGAATCACATCACAGGCAACATCCAGAATGCCGGGATGGATTTCATAATCGTAGACGTCAGGGCGCCTAGAATCGTCGCAGGTATCTTCGGCGGAGTGGGTCTGGCCGTGTGCGGTGCCGTTCTTCAGTCCGTGCTCCGCAACCCTCTTGCGGATTCCTACACCACCGGTGTGTCGTCCGGAGCATCGTTCGGTGCGACTCTGGCGGTGACCATGGGTCTGTCCGTGGTCAACAGCACTCCCACCGTCACCCTGGCGTTCGTATTCTCCCTGCTGCCGATATTTGCCATCATCTTGCTTTCCAAGCACAGGTCAGCCTCTTCACCTACCGTGATGATCATGTTCGGGATAGGCCTGATGTACATCTTCAACGCCTTGACCACTGTCTTCATGCTATGGTCTTCTCCGGAGGATCTGGCGGCCATCTATCAGTGGCAGGTCGGAAGCCTGGCCAAGGTCTCCTGGGACAACATACCCTATATGGCCGCTATAGTGATAATCGGCACTATAGCGATACAGTTGCTATCCGGAAAGCTGAATGTCCTCGCTACCGGCGACGAGAACGCTAAAGCTCTGGGAATAAACCCCCATAGGCTCAGGGTGTTCCTTCTTGCCGTTACCGGACTCGTTTGCGCCGGAGTCGTGAGCTTCACCGGAGTCATCGGATTCGTGGGACTTGTGACTCCCCATATCGTGAGGATATTCATCGGGGCGGATAACAGATACCTGATACCCGCATCGGCCCTGTTCGGAGCCATGCTGATGGTAGTGTGCGATCTTCTCGGAAGAGCGGTCCTTGACCCTGCCGTGCTCCCAGTGGGAGTCGTCATGGCGTTCATCGGAGGACCTACCTTCATCTGGCTGCTCGTCAGGAAGGGCAACAGCGCGTGGTGATGTCATGGGAAGCCTTTCGGATCTCAAACAGGATATGAAAGAGACTCTGACCGGGAAAGAATCGTCGGAGTTCGATGACATCGGCAACGTGGTCATAGAGATGAACGATGTGACGTTCGGGTACAGCTCGGGAGGCACGGTCATCAGGAACATAGACCTGAAGATCGACCGTCCAGGGCTCTACTGCGTCGTCGGACCCAACGGAGTAGGAAAGTCTACGCTCATTAAATGTATGAGTAAAATAGAGGAACCTACTTCCGGAGACATACTGATCAACGGACGCAGCATCAAGACGATGAGGCACAAGGACGTGGCCAAGTTCATAGGCTATGTCCCTGTGGTATCCAAGGACGTCTTCTCGATGTCCGTTCTGGAGACCATCCTCATCGGATGCCAGAACCGCAGGTCAGGGGATTCGGACGAATCCAAGATGAAAGCGGTCTACAAGGTGATGGTCCTGCTGAACATACAGGACCTGAGCGAGAAGCTGTTCAGCGAGCTATCCGCTGGGCAGCATCAGAAGGTAGCGATCGCCAGAGGCCTGGTGCAGAAGCCGAAGGTCCTCATCCTTGACGAGCCCACCGCCAACCTGGACGTGAAGTACCAGGTCTACGTGGTGGAGCTTCTGAGGGCTCTGGCCGAGAGCGAGGGCATGATCGTGATAATGATCAGCCACGACCTGAACATTTCAGCGAAATATGCCCATGAGGTGATCATGATGTCCACGCCCGGTGTCATCTACAAGGTAGGTCCGCCGGAAGAGGTGATCACCAAGGAGAACATCGAGAAGGTCTATGGCGTCCACTGCAAGGTGATAGACGACGAAGGCGTTCCGGTGGTCATACTGGGGCAGTCGATGATGGACGAATTCGGAAACATAGATTAAGACAAGGATGGTGGTGCATATAGCGAAAGAAGCAGGAAAAGGGACTTTGAAGTTCTGGGGAGAGTCCGCCAGAGGGTACAAGGAAGGCGTCAAGAAGGAGCTCAAGAACAGGGAGACCAGCGATCGCTGGATCAAACTGATTCTCGATAACGCTCCCGAGAAGGACGTGCTGAAGATTCTCGACATTGGTACCGGACCTGGATTCTTCACCATCAACCTCACCAAGATGGGTCACGAGGTAGTCGGAATAGATGTGACCAAGGAGATGATCGAGGTTGCCACCGAGAACGCCGAGGACCAGGGAGTGAAATGCGAGTTCCACGTGATGAACGCGAACAAGCTGGACTTCCCGGACAACACGTTCGACCTGATCATCAACAGGGTGGTCACCTGGACGCTTCCCGATACATTCGAGTGCTACAGGGAATGGAGGAGGGTCCTCGCCCCCAACGGAAGGATTCTCGTGTTCGATGCGAACCACTACGCCAATCTCTTCGACGAAGGGATGGCCAGAACCATGCGTTCCGCCATGCGCGAGCACGTCAAGGCCGGTCTGGAGCCCTATACGGACCACTTCGACTTCCACGTGCGCTGGACGTACTGGGAAGAGTGCCCCATGATAGGAACTCCCAGGCCCGAATGGGACAGGAACATGCTGTTCAAGCTTAGGTTCGTGGATATAGTGGTGGACGACAACCTCTTCCCCGAGGAGAAGCATGACGGCAGGGGAACGTCCGGGCCCATGTTCATGGTCAGGGCAGAAAAGCCCGGCCAGGAGCAGGAGAACGAGTACATCGTCAACGAGTACTGGAATGCCATCGCCGGGACCGTCAGCGGTCGTGCGGCCATCATGATGGAGAACGGCAAGGCCAAGGCGTGCGCGGAGGAGGTCGCCAAGCGCATCCCTGCCGGAGCTAAGGTCCTCGACCTCGGAACCGGTTCCGGAAACGTCGCTATACCTCTGTCCAAGATGGGGTACGACGTCACCGGAGTCGACAGGGCGTTCGCTATGATCGAGATGGCCGAGGTCACCGCGAAAGAGT
>JAGABK010000018.1 GCA_017614625.1 Spirochaetales bacterium | reverse complement strand
AGGAAGGCGCCTCTGGCGCTCTGGTCCCAGTAAGGCGTGGCAACGCCGTTGATCGCCGGCACGAAGTAGACCCCGCCGCTGTCCTTCACGGACTCGGCAAGGGCCTGCGTCTCCGAGGCGTCCGAAATCAGGCCCAGCCCGTTCTTCAGCCATTTGACCGCAGATCCCGCGGTGTAGCAGATTCCGTTGAGCTGGTAGGCCTTGCGCTCCTTCATTGCGAAGCTGCATGCCGCGGTGAGCCCCTCTGTCGGAACCACAAAGCGGTCTCCGGTGATCAGGTGCAGAAAGCTTCCCGTACCGTATGTGACGGTCAGGTCTCCTTCTGCCACCGCTCCGGAGGCCACTATGCCCGCCGAGCAGTCGGCAAGCGAACATGTAATGGGTATCTCTGCTCCGAACAGAGCCGTATCCGTTACGGCCAGGACGCTGTTGCACGGCGCTATCTCGGGCAGCATGACGCGCGGAATGTCCATCTTCTCCAGAAGCCAGCTGTTCCAGCCGGTCGTCCTGGGGTCGCAGAGCATCATTACATCGGAACTGCTCTCGTCGGTGACGAAGGCCCTGCGGCCCGAGTAGTTCCAGTAAAGCCAGGTGTTGATGGTTCCCGCCAGAAGCTCGCCGCTTTCGGCCCTCTTCTGCCCCTGCGGTATGTTGTCCAGGATCCAGCGGATCTTCCAGGCGCTGTAGTACGAGTCCGACCTGAGCCCCGTGAGGGTCCTGATCCTGTCCCCGTACTCCGCTCCGAAAGCGTCGGAGACGGCGGCCATCCTGCGGTCCTGCCATGTGATTATGGGATAGACGGGACGGCCGGTGACCTTGTCCCAGACAAGGCAGGATTCGCCCTGGTGGTCCAGTCCTATGCAGGAGAGGTCCTCCGGGCGCAGGCCCGTCTTCTCCAGAAGGCACGAGTACACGTCCAGCGAGAGCCTGAGGATCTCGTCCGGGTCCTGCTCGCACCAGCCGGGTCTGGGAAAGGACTGCTTCTGCTCGGCGGACTCATAGGCAAGCGCCCGTCCGTCGGAATCCACGATGACAGCCTTGATTCCGGTCGTTCCGATGTCTATTCCGAAAGAATACTTCATTCCTTACTTGCGTCCCGTCCTGAGGTACTTCTTGATCTGCTCGACCGTCATGCCCTCGAGTCCGAGTCTGTCGGCCTTCAGTCCGATCTCCCTCCAGGGTCTCTCATGCACCACGCTGTAGACGCTGATGACGCTGTCCATGACCGGGGTCTTCACTCCGCCGATCCTGCCCAGCTCGCTCCACGGGACCAGTCCGTTCGGGCAGTCCTCGGTGAGGTATCTGTTCCAGATGCTGTCCGGGCCGGTGATGGGTGTCAGCGACGGCTCGCCGTGCATCTTCATGTAGATGTCCTGCCATGTGAGCTCACCGCGAGGCTCCACGAAGTCCTCCAGCGGGCGCAGCTTGTATCCGAAAGCGGCTCCGACGGCCTTTCTCTCATCGTCGATGGCCTTGTCGATCTTGGCGGCACCGAAGGTGAAATGCTCGTACATGCAGAACTTGCCCCTGAGGTCCTGCTGCTCGATGGCGCCCATGTTGATGAGGCACGGACCGGAGTGGACCGACGGATTGACCAGCGAGAGGTCGCACTCCAGGACATCCTCGTAGACTCTCTCGTACGGGGAGATGTCCTTGACGTCCTCAAGCACATCGCGCGGGGCGTCGGCCGGGAAAAGGGCCACGTTTACCGGGCTCTTTCCGGAGCAGAACACGGAGGCGGGTCCGTTCAGGCGGGTGTCGTAAGGCAGGTTGTTGGTCTGCACGATGAGCGGGCACTCGTCCCCGAGGATCTTCTTGAACACGAGGGCGCCGAATCCGCCGGGATAGATGAGAAGGACCTGGCCCTTCTTTATCTTGCCCTTGAGCATCTCGGCCACGGCCTCGTGGGCGAACGAAGGAGTGACGACGGCGATGTACTTGGCGCCCTCGATGGCTTCTTCGATGTTGTCTGTAAGCATCTCTATCTTTGCATCGCCCGAGACCGTTCCCGTGCAATGGATCGTAAGCGTCTCCTTGAGGACACCGAGTTTTCCGATGAATCTTGTCTGCTCGAACATCCGGACCCTGTAACCCCTCAATGCAAGGTCTCCGGCCATTGTGTGGGCTCCGTTTCCTCCGCCCAGAACTGCGATTCTGATGTCTTTCACTGATTGTTCTCCTTCCATCGTCCGCTCAGCGGACAAATGCAAATATCATGATAACATTGCACTATGAATTTATCAATCTTGTCATTTCTTTTTTGACATTGAGGCATGTTCGGTCTGTTTTCCGTGTTTTTCCCGGCTTGAAGACTACCTGACACTGCCGGCCACGACGATATTTATGCCGCTCTTCCTCAACTCGTCCAGGACTTCCTGCTGCGTGCCCTCGTCCGTCACGACGGTGTCGATCTTGTCGACGGGACAGCAGAGGCAGCTGCCCGGGGCCCCCACCTTGGAGTGGTCGACGACAAGGATTATCTTGCCTGTCTTGGAGATAATCTGCTTCTTCAGGATGGCCAGCTCCAGGGACTGCTCCGTGGTGCCCAGGTCGGTGACGAAGCCGTCGCAGGAGATCACCGCGTAGTCAAGGTGGTAGAAGTTGGCCAGGAACTCGGATGCGAAGATTCCGACCGATGCCAGCGTGTCCGCCTTGATGACTCCGCCGATGAAGTAGACCATGATCTTGGGGTTCATTCCCAGGACCTCGGCAATCCTTATGGAGTTGGTCAGGACCGTGATGTTCGTGCGGGAGGCCAGGAAGGTGGAGACCTCGTAGACCGATGTTCCCGAATCCAGGAAGATGGTGCTTCCGTCGGGAATCAGCTCCACGGCGCGCTCCGCGATGCGCAGCTTGGACATGGAGTTGGTCTTCATGCGGATGTCCCACTCGTCGACCGCAATGGCCGCCTGGGAGAACTCGGCCAGGGCCGCACCGCCGTAGACCTTGCGGATGAAGCCTTCCGACTCGAGATAGCTCAGGTCCCTTCTGACCGTCTCGATGGAGATTCCGAACGTCTCGCAGAGTTCCTTGTTGGTGATGCTTTGCTTGCTTATGAAAAGCTTCTTCATTTCCTGGATTCTCTGCATCTTCATGTTCTTCTCTCCTCCCGACACTGCAATAACAAATACTGATTGATATTTTACGAGGTTCAGACAGTAAAAGTCAACAAATATTGTCAAATATTGACCAACTATTGACACTTTCCCTTTTGGTCACAACCTCGTCAAATGACATGTTTCAAACTGGTCAACCATGTCAAACGGTCATTGACAACGCGCATGCGCGAGGAATATAATGAGCGCGCACGATTAGTAAAACCATGATTGTGCTTAATAACGGAGGATTGTACATAATGAGTGCACCAAAACTGTTTTCACCGGGTCCCGTCCTGGTAAAGGCCAATGTCCGCAACGCCCTTCTCCACTATGACATCTGTCACAGAAGCAAGGAATTCGAAGAGATGTTCGTCGACACGCAGAACAGGATCATCAAGCTCTTCAACGCAGATGAGTCCTACTATGCTGTCATCGTTTCCGGTTCCGGAACGTCTGCAAACGAGACGGTCCTTTCATCCATCGTCAAGGACGGCGAGAGCGTCATGCTTCTCCGCAACGGTCTCTTCGGCGAAAGGCTCCAGGAAATTCTCGACAAGTACAAAATTCCCTATGTCGATGTCTCCTTCCCCTGGGCGACAGCATTCGACGAGAAGGTCATCGAGGAGCAGATGAAGGCACACCCCGAGGCAAAGATCGTCGCCATGGTCTTCCACGAGACATCAACCGGCATGATCAACAAGGCCTATGAGGTCGGACAGCTCTGCGCCAAGTACGGCCGCAAGCTCTACACCGACGCCGTCTCCGCAGCTGCAGGACAGAACATCGATGTCATCAAGAACAACATCTCCTTCGCCACATCCGTCGGCGGAAAGTGCCTCGGCGCATTCCCCGGATCGGCATATGTCATCGCAAAGAGAGACGAGCTCGAGCAGCTCACCGGCGCACAGTGCAGGAACGTCTACCTGAACCTCTACAAGCACTATGTCTCGGCCCGCGACACGCACCAGACACCGAACACCCCGAACGTCAACCTCTTCTGGGCCCTCCAGCAGGCTCTT
>JAGABK010000017.1 GCA_017614625.1 Spirochaetales bacterium | reverse complement strand
TGCGGACACCCGCGCTGTTCCATGAGGAGACAAGGGCGTCCAGCGCCTTGGCGGAGTCGATGAGTTCGAATGGGGTCTTGAGACTCAAATGTGTATCTCCAGAGTCTTTCCCAGCTCCATCTGCCTCAGCTTCACGCCGGCCTGCTGCAACATGATGGTGGAAGCCTTCACGCTGTCGGAATCGGGATACTTGTTGTCGCGGTAGACGACCTCGCGGATGCCGCTCTGGATGATCGCCTTTGCGCACTCGTTGCACGGGAACATGACAACGTAGACCGTGCAGCCGCGAAGGTCGCGCGAGATGCTGTTAAGGATGGCGTTGAGCTCGGCGTGGCAGACGAACGGATACTTGGTCTCAAGAGGGGCTCCGGTGCGGGCCCAGGGAAGGACGTCGTCGCTGCATCCGATGGGGAAGCCGTTGTATCCGGTTCCCATGATCTTCTTGTCCTCGTTGACGACGCAGGCTCCGACCTGCGTGTTGGGGTCCTTGCTCCTCATCGAGGAAAGGACCGCGACGCTCATGAAGTACTCGTCCCAGGAAATGTAATCCGTTCTCTTGCCCATAGTGGTTCTCCAGAGTTCACAGTATAGCACGAAACGGCCCCGCTTTTGCAAATCTTCTTGTGGATTGATTTGGGGTATGATAATTTACAGACAGCGGGGGAAAGTCCATGAAGATCCAGAAGGCCGCCGAAGATTATCTCGAAGCCATGCTCATGCTCAAGGAAAAGAACGGCTACATCCGTTCCATCGACATCGCACAGCTCCTGGGTGTCACCAAACCCAGCGTGACCTACTCCACCAAGCGCCTTCGCGAGAACGGCTACATCACCATGGACGAGAACGGACTTATCACCCTCACCGACTCCGGCATGGCGATCGCCGAGAACATCTACAACAGGCACAAGGTCCTCACCGATTTCTTCATCAAACTCGGAGTCCCCGCCGAGACCGCGCGCGAGGACGCCTGCAAGGTCGAGCACGACCTGAGCCCCGAGACGTTCAACGCCATCAGCGCGCTCAACGTAAGAAGCTGAACACATGGAAAACCCAGGCTCCTCCAGGCATTGCGAACTGGCCCTGCCCGCAGGCTCGCTCCAATGCGCGCTCTACGCCTTCCGCGGCGGAGCCGACGCCGTCTATTTCGGCCTCAAGAGCTTCTCCGCCCGCAAGGGAGCGGTGAACTTCTCCTTCGAGGACGTGCGCAAGGTCAAGGCCTACTGCCGCGACAACGGGAAGAAGTTCTACGTCACGCTCAACACCATAGTCACCGACGGCGAGATGCCCGATGTCATCCGCCTCCTGAAACAGCTGGACTACCTGCAGCCCGACGGGGTCATCGTCCAGGACCTGGGCATCGCGAAGGTCATGCGCGAACGCTTCCCGGGCCTCCCTCTCCACGGCTCCACCCAGCTTGCAGTCCACACGGCCGATGGCGTAAAGGAGCTGCAGGGCCTCGGCTTCTCACGGGTCGTTCTTTCCCGCGAGCTTTCGTTCGACGAGATTGTCGCAATCAGGAAGGCATGTCCTGACGTCGAGCTCAAGGTCTTCATCCACGGAGCGCTTTGCTACGGATTCTCCGGACTTTGCATGGCAAGCCAGTTCATCACCGGCGACGGACATGACATGCAGGCCTCGCGTAGCGCCAACCGCGGCTCCTGCGCCCAGATCTGCCGCACCTGGTTCCACTGCGACGACACCGGAACGGACAGCTGGCTCTTCAGCATGAAGGACCTCTGCCTCGGAGACAAGGTCACGGACTACGCGAAGGCGGGAATCGACTCGCTGAAGATAGAGGGCCGCATGAAGGGCCCCGACTACGCCTACTGGTGCGCCCGCTACTACAGGCTTCTTCTGGACGGACACACGGAAAAGGAACAGGAAGTCAGATGGGCGAAGGAGGCCATGCAGGTCTCCTTCTCCCGCGAGACCACCGATTATTTCTTCAGCACGGGAACCAAAGGCTGCACGAACTGCGAACCGATGGTCTGCGCCTCCGACCCCGGCCACCGCGGCATACAGGTGGGAACAATAGACAGGGTCCTGGCCTCCAAGGCGGTGGTCAGGTTCACCGGACCGGTGGCCATAAGGGACGGCCTTCGCGTCGTCTCGGGAAATGAGAGCGCATCCTTCTCCCTTTCGCACATAGACGGAGGCAAGTCCTTCATCTCCGCAGGCGATACTGCCACGATAAACTTCCCCGTAAGCGAATTCTCGAAGAAACCGGGCTTCGGAACCCCGGTGTACTGCGTCTCGCGCCACAACCTGAACACGGCCGTGCTCAACGAGAACATCCCGCTCTACAAGAAGCCGGTGGACATTTCGGTGGAGATCCTTCCCGACGGCATCTCGGTCAACGGGACATTCTTCCCTGCGCAGGTCGAGCAGGCCCGCACGGATTCGGACATAAAGCAGATACTGGAAAAGGTCTTCTATGCCTCCGACAAAAGCCTCTTCACCTGCGGCGGCCTTTCGGTCGGAAACAACAGCGGAAAGGACAACCCGTTCATCCCCATGTCCGCCCTGAAGCAGATCCGCAGGGACTTCTACGGAAAGCTGGACGCGGACTTCTCGGAAGAATTCTTGGGCAATATTGCAGGTAATGCAGGCAATGCAGGTATTGCAGGCAACACAGGTATTGCAGGCAACACAGGTATCGCAGGCAAGCCCCTTCCTCCAAGGACTGAACTGGGCCTCTGGGACAAGCCGGTGCAGGTGGAAGGGACCACATACCTGCCGCTTTCTCCAGTCATGTTCAAAGAAGAGGAATACCTTCAGAAGCTGAACGCAATTGCCGCGGAAAACCCGGAGACGGTGTTCGGCCTGAACAACATAGCCCAGGTCTTCTGGGCCAAAACGATGCCCCGGATCAAGGTATTCGCCGATGTTTTCCTGTACACCGGCAACAGAGAGGCCTTCGAAAGCCTTAAGGCCGAGCTTCCGAACCTCATAGGTTCATACGAGCTGGACAGGAACACTCCCTTCACCTACACGGGCGACGACTACACCCCGCCGCTCTTCATAAGCCGCGTCTGCATGAAGCACAACGGCCTGGGCCTTCCCTGCAGGGGATGCTCGCGGGACAACACCTTCCGCCTGACGCAGAACGGAAAACACTACAAGGCCGTCTGTCGCAACTGCCTCACGATCGTCACCCGGGAATAATCTCCGGATATATCGTTTTTCAGGTCACTAAAATATGGATTTACACGGGCGCTTCGTGTAAACTAAACAGGTTCAACACATAACACCATTCAGGAGACATACATGTCAGACAGAAAACAGCTGGAACAGAATCTGCTGATGTACCCGCTCGGGACAGTCGGCAGGGACATGGTTTACGCCCTGTTCGCCAATTTCCTTCTCACCTTCGTCCTCTTCACCAAGCATCCGGACAACTCGCAGCTCGCGGTCATCACCGGAATCATGGTCGCTGCCAGGATCTTCGACGCCCTCAACGACCCGCTCATGGGCAACATCATCGAGAAGACCAGGACCAGATGGGGCAAGTTCAAGCCCTGGCTGCTGATCGGATGCATCACGTCCAGCGCAGTCGTCATCGCCGCGTTCAACAACAAGAACATCACCGGCTGGAACTTCGTCATCTACTTCGGCGTGATCTACTTCCTGTACAGCATCACGTACACCATGAACGACATCTCCTACTGGGGAATGGTGCCTGCCCTCTCGTCCAACGGAAACATCCGCAACAAGTTCACGGCCCGCGCCACCCTGTTCGCAGGAATCGGAAGCACACTGGCATCGGTCCTCATCCCCATGCTCACGACCGGAAACCTCGCCCTGGGCGGAAACGCGGTCACTGCGTTCGGAATCGTGGCGGTAATAATCTGCATCCTCTCGCCGTTGTTCGCCATGTTCACCATCATCGGCGTACGTGAGAACCGCGACGACATGGCCAAGCCGGCTCCCGCCATCAGCCTCAGGATGATCGCAAAGACTATCACGGGCAACGACCAGCTCATGTGGATATCCCTGATCTTCCTCCTCCAGCAGATAGGAAACGGCCTTGTGGTCGGCGGAATCGGTTCCATCTACATCTACTTCGAGTTCGGCTACGCAGGCGGCCTCTACTCCCTGTTCACCATGGTCGGAATGTTCGTCACGGCCTTCCTCATGATCTTCTACCCGGCCCTCGCCAAGAAGGTCAACAGAAAGAGCCTCATGATCAACCTGCAGGTAGTATCCCTCGCGGGTTACGCCATCATGCTGCTCGCCGGCCTGTTCCTGCCCACCGGAGCCATGGTCAAGTTCTACGTCATCACCGTAGGCTACATGCTGGCGAACTTCGGCCAGTACGGCTTCTACCTGATCATGATGATCTCCATCATCAACACCGTCGAGTACAACGAGCACAAGCACGGAAAGCGCGCAGAGGCCATCATCTCATCGCTCAGGCCCTTCCTGACCAAGCTCGGAAGCGCCATCTGCGTCGCACTGACCAGCGCCACATACATGATCTTCAAGGTCACAAGCATCTCCCAGGGAATCTCGGACATCGAGAACCAGGCGGCCGAGAAGCTCATCACCGACATCCAGAAGACCTCGCTCATCGAGAACCTCCTGCAGAACGTCCAGAAGAGCCAGTCCATCGGCCTGCTGATCTCCATGACGGTCGTGCCTCTTGCATTCATGCTCGTCTCCTACTTCCTCTACAAGAAGAAGTACATCCTCACCGAGGAGGAGTACGACAGGATCTGTCAGGAGCTCGAGGAAAGGAGAGTCGTGCAGTGAGCCTGCTGAGACTCGTGCTGAAGGCGGCGGCGCCCCTACCGAAGATTGAGGATTTCTCAAGATACCTCTTCATCGGACCGCATCCCGACGACATCGAGATCGGCTGCGGCGCCACCGTCTCCAAGCTGGTCTCTCTCGGGAAGGAGATATCCTTCCTCATCTGCCTCGACGGCCGCTACGGTCTTCAGAACGCCGCGCCCGGCTTGACGCCCGAACAGCTTGTCCCTATCCGCAGGGACGAGGCAATAGAGAGCGCCAGACGCCTGGGCGTGGACGATGTCCATTTCCTCGACCTCTGCGACGGCGGCTTCTACAAGACCGAGGACCTGCGCGCCGCCATTGCCGTGCAGGTCGGCCTCTTCAGGCCTGACGTAATCTTCTCCGTAGACCCTGACGTTCCGAACGAGTGCCACATAGACCACCTGAACGTGGGCCGCGAGTCCAAGACCATTGCCAATTTCGCATCCAACGGACAGATTATGGCCCGCTTCGGAGCCTCCCCCGCCAAGGTCGCCGCCATAGCCCTTTACATGACGGCAAAACCCAACCGCTTCGTCTGCACCAGAGGCGGCCACGTGGACAAGCAGCTGGATGCAATCTTCAACGTGCACACCAGCCAGTTCCCCGCCGGGTGCCCCGAGACACAGTCCATACCCATGTACATCAAGCTCCGCTCGTACTTCTTCGGAATCCGGTGCCTCAAGGGCCGCGCCGAAGGCTTCAGGATGCTGGACATAACCCACATGCACTGCCTGCCGGAGGAGTCGTAATAGGAAACTCCAGGTTATTGGTGTATTCTGCCTTTACAATATCACATTGGCGTGATATTCTATAATCACAGGAGATTCCCATGCCCTTTACGGAGAGTATGATGCTGAAATCGACATAAGGTCCGGAAGACAGATCTGCGGGAATCTTCCGAACACAGCTTTATCGCTGGTAGACAAGTGGATTGCAATCCACAGAGATGAACTGATAGAGATGTGGGAAACACAGGATTTCAGGCAACTGCCGCCTTTGGAGTGAACATGGATTACGTATTTCACAAAGTGAAGAGCATCGGTGTCGTGGATGACCACACGCTGATCGCACAGTTCGAAGATGGTATCTGCAAGACCTACGACATGCTGCAGCTGCTTCCGAAACTTCCGGTTTTCAACAAACTTCTCTCGGATAAGGCCCTTTTCGGAAAAGTCCATGTCGAAGGCTCCGGATTCGGAATCGTCTGGGACGACTGTTTCGACCTCTCCTGCAACGAACTCTGGGAAAACGGCAGGACTGTCCCTACTCCCTTCGACGGACTTCTCGCCCTCAGCGATGCCACGGAACTCTGGGGCCTGAACGAGAGCACCCTGAGGAAAGCGATTTCATACGGCAAACTCAGAATCGGATCCGATGTCTGCAATTACGGCAAGCAATGGGTCGTCACAAGGAAGGCCATGCTCAGGGAATACGGTTTTCCGAAAGCCAGGGAAGTTGGAAATCCCTGGGATTCAGGCCTTATGGCGGCGGAAGAAGCACCGGAATACGGCAAGCCCGGCAATTGACACACAGACCGCTTGTGCATAATATAACATCTGTTATTTTATGGCACGGACAATTTCGATACACAGACAGGACATCATAGACTCCGCGGTCGAACTCGTACGGGAAAACGGACACGAGGCCCTCAACGCAAGGGCTCTGGCCGAACGCATAGGCTGCTCCACCCAACCGATTTTCTCCAACTTCAAGAGCATGGACGAGGTAATGGACAGCGTCCTTGAAACCGCTTTGGAGCTATACAACGGATGTGTTTCCGACTCCATCAGCTCGGGAAAGCACGAGCCGGTCTACAAGGCGCACGGCAGGGCCTACATCCGCTTCGCCATGGAACAGCCCAACCTGTTCAAGCTCCTCTTCATGAGGGACAGGACCAACGACACAAACCCCGTGGAACAGAGCACTTTCATGGCCGTCCTCCCGCTGATAATGAAGGCCACCGGACTTGATGAAAAGCAGGCTTCCCTCTTCCATTTCGAGATGTGGGCGGCGGTGCATGGAATTGCGGTCATGGCCGCGACATCCTATTACAGATTGAATGACGATCTCGTATCGGAAACCCTGACGGACATCTATCAGGGAATCCTGTACAGATTCAGAAACAAAGAAGGTTCACATGAAGAACGCAATTGAGATCAAAGGTCTCACCAAGGACTACAAGGACATCCGGGCCGTGGACAACCTCGACCTGGAGATCCGCGAGGGAGAGCTCTTCTCCCTGCTTGGCGTCAACGGCGCCGGCAAGACGACGACCATCAAGATGCTCTGCTGCATCACGACCCCGACATCGGGCGACGCACTGCTCAACGGCAAGAGCATAGCCCGCAATGCCGAGGAAGTCAAAAAAATCATAGCGGTATCGCCCCAGGAGACCGCCGTCGCCTCCAACCTCTCGGTCGAGGAGAACCTCTTTCTCATGTGCGGCGTGCACGGCTTCGACAAGGAGAAGGCCAGACAGAAAACCGCAGAGATGATCGAGGAGTTCAAGCTCGACAGGATCAGATCCAAGAAGGCCTCCAAGCTTTCCGGAGGCTGGCAGAGGCGCCTGAGCATCGCCATGGCCCTGATAAGCGAGCCGCAGATACTGTTCCTGGACGAACCCACGCTGGGTCTGGACGTCATCGCCCGCAGCGAGCTCTGGGACTCGATCAGAGAGCTCAAGGGAAAGGTCACCATCATCCTGACCACCCACTACATGGAGGAGGCCGAGGAGCTTTCGGACAGAATCGGCGTCATGAGGGACGGCCGTCTTCTGGCAGTCGGAACCGCGGCTGAACTGAAGGAGCTCACCGGCGAGGACAAGTTCGAGAACGCCTTCATCAAGCTTGTGAAGACCACGGGCAAAGGAGGTGAAAGATGAAGAGATTGTTCGCTTTTTCCGGCAGGACAATGAAGGAAATCCTGCGCGATCCCCTCACGATGGGTTTCGGTCTCGGATTCCCCGTGCTTCTTCTGCTTCTTCTTTCGCTGATCCAGGCCAACATCCCGGTCGATATGTTCGAGCTCACGCACCTGACGCCCGGAATCACGGTATTCGGCCTGTCGTTCATGACGCTGTTCTCCGCCCAGCTCATTTCCAAGGACAGAGGCAGTTCCCTGCTCACGAGGCTCTACACCACCCCGCTGAAGGCAACCGATTTCATACTCGGCTATTTCCTCCCGGTGCTTCCGCTCTGCCTTGCGCAGAGTGTCATCTGCTACATCGTCGCCCTGATCCTCGGCATGCAGTTCAGCATCAACATCATCTGGGCGATCCTGATGGTTCTTGTCCCGTCCTTCTTCTATGTGGCCCTGGGACTTCTCTGCGGAAGCGCCCTTACGGAAAAGCAGGTCGGCGGCATCTGCGGAGCGCTGCTCACCAACTTCTCGGCCTGGCTTTCGGGAATCTGGTTCGACATCGACATGCTGGGCAAGGGAATCAAGACCTTTGCGAACGCCCTTCCCTTCATCCATGCCGTGGAACTCGAGAGAGCCGTAGTCAGAGGAGATTTCAGCGCTATCCTGCCGCACCTCTGGTGGGTGCTGGGCTACGCAGTGGTACTGACGGTGATTGCGGTGTTCGTGTTCCTCCGCCAGATGAAGAGGCAGTGAAGGTAGCCCCCTCTCCCGAGAAAACAGCAAAAGAAAGACCCGGACGCAGATGCAATCCGGGTCTTTTTCATAACCGGGTCGGCCCCGGCTCGGAACTCAGTACATGGGGATGTACGAAACCGAAGCGGAGATGGTCATCATGATGAAGATCATGCACCAGCCCAGCGCTCCCGTCCAGACATTGCCCGTCCTGTTGTAGATGATGCGGTTGAAAATCGGCAGAATGAACATCATCACCACAAGGGCGAACACCATGTTGATGTACAGCCACACCTCCGTTCCGTTGCCCCAGTATCCGTAGAACGGAGCGCCGGTGGAGAAGTAGCACACATAGTTGATCAGCAGGATGAATCCCAGGCCGATGCTGTTGGCAAGGGCTCCGACCAGCTGGACCTTCCACTCCGACCAGTTCTCACGCCCGATGCTGCAGTTGACCCTGACCGAATTGGAGAAGTAGAAGATGAAGATGATCGGGATGTACTCGATCGCCGTGACGAACATCCTCGCGTTGATCGGCGCGGCGGAAATCATCATGAAGCGGAAATCCTGGTGGAAGAGACTGTAGCTTATGAACACCAGGAGATAGAAGGAACAGAACATCACAAGCGAAAGCAGAAGAGCCTTGAGCGTGTTCACGAGCACATTCCCCTCGCCCTTGCAGATCTTGATTCCCTTGAACTTGCCCCAGTCGAACGGCTCGGTGGTCTTTCTGACGAACTTGTCGAAGGCCGCCTCGAACAGAGTGGTGCCGAAGAAGACCACAAGTCCTATCGCGCCGTTGATCGCGGCCCACATCAGGATCGCATTGATCATTCTTGCGGGGAACACGTACGTGTAGACGCTTGAGGAGTTTCCGGTCGGGAAGATCTTGATCGAAAGATTCGCAAGCGGGATGTAGTCAAGACACGCGATGATCGCCGTGAGGATGATGCTGGACCAGAAGATGACCTTGTGTGTCACGCTCCTCTCGCCCGCCCTGGGAACGGCGATGACCTTGGCCTGGCTGCGCTTCATGGAAGCGAAGAACGGGGTCTTCACCAGGACGGACACGAGGGCGATCACGAACATGAAGGCGCTTGCCAGGGCCAGACCGTTGCTGAGCTCCTTGAAGAACCAGATCTGGTTTCCGGCATCAAGACCGGAGTTGTTTCCGAGCATGACGTCGAAGAACTCTATCGTGTTGCCGATGCTGGTCCTGTCGTACATCTCGAAACAGTGGTTGATGTTCTCGCGGTGGATGACTCTGTAGGTTCCCGCCTCCATGTCGCCGTAACCGTAGTCGTAGATGATCTGGTCATAGTCGTTCGTTCCGCCGTTGACCTCGTTGAGGAACCTCAGTCCGATTACCTCAAGCGACGACGTGTCGCTCTGGTATCTGAAGGCACCCTCGTCGTAGTAGGCATAGGACAGGGCGGCGTTGCAGCGCAGCCTGGTGTACTTGTTGGCCGAGGAGACCTTGATGTAGCCCGAGATGTAGACGGCCTTGATCACGCTGGTGTCGTAGCCGGTTCCCGCCATGTCCGAGGCAAGCGTGCAGACGTTTCCGCCGCCTGCGGAATGTCCCACGGCACCGAATCTGTTCTTGTCGCAGAACTTGAAGTCATCGGTGTTGTTGTAGACGTACTGCACGAGATATTCCACGCCGTTGGCTCCGCTCGTGGATGTCTCGGTGGTTCCGCCCTGTCCGCCCGGATCGTGGCAGAAGACCACGAATCCTCTTCTGGCAAGCTCGATGCAGTACTGGCTCATGGTCGCCTTCGTCCTCGTGAAACCGGGAAGCACGAACACTACCGGAGCGGGATTCGCCTCCGTCGCGGTCTTCGGCACATACATCGTGACCGAATAGCTTGTATCCTTGCCCAGCACGTACTTCTTGCCGTTGATCTCTCCGTTGTTGTAGGAACGTGTCATGGCCTGTGTCAGCGAGAAATCACTCACTTTGACTTTGAAACCGGCTGTCTCGAAACACTTTCCGATGAATCCGAACGCGAACACGAGAGCCAGCGAGATTATCAGGACCTTGAAGGCCCTGGATTTGAGAACCGGAACCTCGGCCGCCTCTGCAACGGGAGCCTTCTCCCCCACCACGAGGTGCGTGCCGTCATCGGTCTTTACCGACCATGCGACCAGATTCAGGATGAACGCCGGCAGATCGATGACGCTGATCACCGTGCAGACGAGATACTTGGTCTTCTCCTTTCCTGCGAGGATGACATCAGTCATCTTCTCGCGCACGGAAGTGATGACGAATCCGTTATAGAGACTTGCAAGCGAAAGGACCAGATAAAGCCAGTAACACTTACAGGAAAGACCATAGGCACAGCCGGCAGCAATCATCCACAATGCCGAACAGACATAGGAGCAGATTGCCGCGGCCTTCATCAGTTTATTTTTTTTGTACATTTCTCTTCATCTCCCGGAATCAATTCGTCACGAAGAGTTTTCTTGCATCTTCTGTCTTGAGCCATTCGAACACATAGACGGCAACAGGGTCGTCCGAAATGCGGTGGATTCTCCTGTCGGTCTTCTCACCCATCGCGATGTTCTGCTGGACCTCCATCTCAATGCCTTCCAATGTGAAGGCCTTCATTCCGACCATCACATCCACATCCCCGTTCGCAAGAACAGCGGTCTGGACATCTGCGACGTTTCCGTCATAAGGCCTGATTACGATTTCCCTGACCGTGTCCTTGTATTCGCCCGATGCGATCAGAGCCCTGACGGCCTCTTCGAATCTTGCGATGATGGTTTCATTCAGACCGGATGTGGCGCTCTTGGCATACCAGCCGATGACGAGCTTTCCGTCACTCTGCGCTGCAGGTGCTTCGGCAGCAGGGGCTTCGGCAGCAGGTGTTTCAACCGCAGGCGTCTCTGCGGCGGGTGTAGCAGACGGTGTCTCTGCGGCAGGTGCCTCAGCAGCCGGTGTTTCTGCGGCAGGTGCTGCAGCCGGGGTCTCCGCGGCAGGCGTAGCAGCCGGAGCACCGGCTCCGAACTCGTTCTGAATCCAGGCATAGACCTTTTTGCTCAGGTCCGTATCCGAAATCCTTGCAGTGTAGCGTGCCTTGGCACCGATTGTGACTCCGCCGACGTTCTCCAGAAAATCCTTGCCTTCTGTCCATCCGCCGGTTCCGGTAAGGTTGCCTGTACTTGACCATCCGACCATGATATCAACATCGCCGTCCTTGGAAATGGCGGCACAGGTATCTGCGACACCTCCCTCATAGCCCCTGATTGCAATGGACATCTTGTCCGGGTCATTACCCTCGGAACGCAGATAAGCCTGGAGCTTTTCCAGGAATGCATCCATATGGCCCTGATTCAGGCCGGATGTGCTCTCCTTGTTGTACCATGCTATGACAAGGTCTTTCCTTGCTGCAGCGCCGAACACGGCACGCAGAACCACGCTTCTGGAATCTCCCTTCACGCTGTCCTTCACATCGTTGTATCTGACAAGACCCCTGTTCGGGATGTATTTCACATTGTCAGTATCGGACTCGTCCCAGCTCTCCTGAAGCGTCCAGCCTTTGAACGGCCTTCCTTCCGCAGAGACAGGCTCCTCCAGAATGGCATTGTTGAACTCGTTTACCGTCACCGAGCCCTTGAGCGTTCCTTCGACCTCAAGAGCGACCTGGATATCCTTTTCCGCCACAACTTTCCTTGAGCAGCCTGCAAATGCAAGAAGGATAACCAATATGACAATCATCAGAGCAGTGATATTTCTCCTCATCGAACCCTCCTCTATTTCAAATCCTCATTTGAATACAATTTCATAAGCCGTACCGGAAAGAACATCCGAGTGGGCAACTGTTCCGGCAGCAAGACCCCGCGGGTCGAGACCGAAAATAACCGCTGCATGCACGCAGGCGGCAAGATAGGAACCCTCCGGAGACGGATGTCTTCCGTCCGGATTGTAAAGCTCAATTTCCGGATGCTCGGCACGAACCTTCGAGAATGCCCTTCCCACCGGAGACAGCCCCAGTCCCAGTTCCGTTGCAACCTTGGAATAAGCGTTGTAAAGATTCTGCTCCATCTGTTCGACAGTTGTACTTCCCGAAACACCTGCCGGGAAACCCCAGGTCTGGTACAGCAGCACCCTGCAGTCCTTCTGTGTCTTTCTGACAAGGGAAACCAGGGACGAGACGCCGGAACCGAACAGATTCGGATTGTTCAGCGGCCTTGTACTCTGCTCCTGAAGCACCACGAAGTCGAAGTCGTCAGCACCTTCAAGAGCCTCGAGAACCTGTCTGCCGCCCTCATCCGCAGGATCCGCGAACTGCGAGAGGTTGTGCGACCCTATGGTGATTCTCGTCACGACGACATTCCAGCCCGCATCCCGGGCAATGCGGGCAACCGTCTGATCCATGTCGTTGTAGTATGTGAAGCTGTTTCCGATAAAAAGGACTTTGGTCAGATTCCAGAGATCGACCTTTCCGTCCTTGAGTCTCCAGTGCAATGCCCCGTCTGCGGGCTTTTCATCGCTGTACATATATATCTTCTGCCCTTCCGGAGCATCGACCGCGCCATATGCGCACACTGCCGTACTGCCGCTGAATGAATTTCTGCCGACTTTGACAACGGAACCGGGGAGCACGACAGACTTGAGATATACACATGCCGGGAAGCAGTTGTCCCCTATACCGGTGATTCCCTCGGGAATCTCGATTGCGGTTATCCTGCCCGACACCTTGTACCAGGGAGCCTCATCCGGCGAGGCAAAACCGGCAACATCTCCGGAGCCCTCTATTCTGAGTACGAATCCGTAGTTTCCGTCATCGACAAGAGATGCTTTCATTCCTCCGGACAGGGAAAAGACATTCGGATCCCCTCCCCTGG
>JAGABK010000186.1 GCA_017614625.1 Spirochaetales bacterium | reverse complement strand
CTACCAATTCCGCCATCTGGGCGGCGCAACAGTGGAAATATATTCCGAATCCGTTATCCGTGTCAATCCGGGACGGGGCAACGGCCTCCGTTTTCTGTACAACAGTCCCCTCTTCTGCTATCATGGGGCCATGAAATCACCTAAGGAACTGTCATCGGAAAAGAAACTTCTCTCGCTCTTCGAGGAGGGCTCGGTGCCGGGCAAGCTGGCGCACCTGCTCACCCACGACGCGGAGATACAGAACATACAGGAATACGGAAACAACGTTTCGATCAGAAGACTGGGCTTCAACGACCACGGCCCGGTGCACATGAGGCAGGTGGCGATCAACGCCATCAGGATGCTTCAGATCCTGCACAAGGCGGGGATCCAGATGAGCCTGGAGAAAGAGGCCGCCGGAACCTTCGAGGACAGCACGTGCGCGGTTCTCCTTGCGGCGTTCATGCACGACCTCGGCATGACCATCGGCCGGCAGGACCACGAGCTCATGAGCGCCATCATCGCCAAGCCCATCATCAGGCGTCTTCTGGAATCGATGCCCCAGATCGACGCAGGCAGGCGCATAGTCATAGAGTGCATGGCCCTGGAGGGCATCGTCGGACATATGGCCACCAGGAAGATCCATTCGCTCGAGGCGGGACTGGTGCTGATCGCGGACGGGTGCGACATGCAGAAGGGACGCGCCCGCATACCCCTGGCGCTGAACAGCGGCGGACAGGAGGCCCATTACGGGGACATCCACAAGTATTCGGCCAATTCCATCCAGAAGGTCACGATCACGGAGGGCGAGAAGAAGCCCATAAGGATAACCGTGCACATGACGGGCGAGGTCGGCTGCTTCCAGATCGAGGAGGTCCTGATCCCGAAGATCAACATGAGCCCCTCGAAGCAGTTCCTGGAGCTCGTGGCGGTGATTGGCGAGGACAAGGAGAGGTATTACCTCTGAGTTATTGCTTTTTCCGAATTTTTTCGTAATAGAGCAACATTCCAACATAAAACTGCGTAAATATTCAGTTTTGTAAACTTAACTTTTCGCAATCACGTATTGTTATACGTTTTTTCTTGAAATCTACGTCCTTCTACTACACAATTCATCTAGAATTGTAAAAGGGGGATTTTCTAATGAACGAGAAAGTCAAGAAAAATCTGATTCTGCTCTGCATCGGTCTCTGCGTGATCCTTGTGAGCAGCTTCTTCGCCAGCATGATCCAGAGCGCCGGCTTCTCCGTCAAGGTGTCCGACCTCAGGAACGTGACCAACTCCGGATCCATCGAGATCGAGGGAAAGAAGGTCACCGTCTCCGGAAAGGTCGTGAGCGGCATCCTGTTCGTTCCCAAGAACGCGACTGAGGCCAACCCGGCACCTGCTGTCGTCCTGACGCACGGCTACCTCAACAACAGGGAGCTCCAGCTTCAGAACGCCATCGAGCTCGCACGCCGCGGATTCGTCGTCCTCACAGTTGACCGCGAGGGCCACGGAAACTATCCGAACTCCGGAACGCAGAACGCCATGATGGCAACCGCCGGTCTGTATGACAGCGCGAAGTATGTCTACAACCTGCCCTACGTCGACAAGACCAGAGTCGGTATCTCGGGTCATTCGATGGGAGGAATGACGACCGCTTCCGTCCTGTCTTCGGACAGCAAGGGAACCTTCGATGACAACGGAAAAGCCACCGGAAACGGACTGCACATCATCAGCGCAGGTCTGCTCCAGGGCTACAGCTCCTTCTCGGGCGCAGGTGAGAACGTCTCCGTAGGTAACCTCAAGGCCAACGACGACGAGTTCTTCTACACGGGCCGCGACTACCAGAACAACAGGACAATCGCACGCCAGTACCTCATCTCCACCGGTGCCGCGAACTTCGTAGGCGCCAAGTTCGACGGACCCATCAACGTCCAGAACAAGGGCATCTACATCGGCGGAGTCCTGACACAGATCCCCGAGGGCCAGCAGGCTCCGGCTCCGTTCAGGGTCATCTATGAGAACAACGAGATCCACCCGCTGAACCACTTCTCGGTCAAGGCGGCTGCCGATGTCGTGAACTTCTTCTACACCGCTTTCGGAACACCCGCAGGCGCCAAGTACATCAAGAGCACCAACGAGACATGGTGGATCAAGGAAGCCTTCTCGTTCATGGGCCTGATCGCCATCTTCTTCTGCATCTTCCCGGCTGTCGGACTTCTTCTCGAGCTGCCCTGCTTCAGGAGCCTCAAGAGAGACGAGAGCCTCCCGCTTGCAAAGAGAGAGGTCAAGGGCGTGGTAGGCTGGATTCTCTATCTTGTTCCGGCAATCGCATGTACCCTCTTCTCCGGATTCTCAATCCAGAAGATGAACAGCCTCGGCGGACAGTGGTTCCCCAAGAACAACCTCTATCCTCAGGATACGACAGGCTGGGTCAGCATGTGGGCAGTCGTCTGCGGCCTCTTCGCACTGGGCGTTCTCCTGGTGTTCTGGCTGATCAACTACATCGTCAACAAGGCCCGCAAGCAGCCCGAGCTCACGGTCAACCCGTTCGAGTGCGGCTACATGAAGGGCGGTCTGCTCGACTTCATCAAGACGGCGTTCCTCGGAACAATCATCGTCGTCGGAATGTACCTCATCCTCTACATCACATGGGGTATCTTCAAGGTCGACTTCAGGATCTGGACTCTGGACATGAAGGTCTTCGACATCCCGAAGATGCTGCCGACGATGCTCCGCTACACTCAGATCTTCGCGATCTTCTACCTCATCAACGGTTTCACCAACCAGAGCTACAGCGCGAAGAACATCCCCGAGTGGGCAACGATCGCAATCAACGCTTTCTTCAACGTTGCAGGTATCTTCCTTGTAATGATGATCCAGTACGGCACATTCAAGTCCACCGGAGTTCTCTGGCAGAGCGGAATGGCCCTCGGCTGCATCGTCCTGTTCCCGATCGTCCCGATCCTCATCACGGCCGCAATCATCACCAGAAACCTGTACAAGAAGACCGGAACAGTATGGCTCGGTGCCTTCATCAACGCCCTTCTGTTCACCATCATGACTGTCGCCAACACGGCAGCATCCTTCTCATACGTCCTGGCATAATTTCCGCCCGGCGTTTTCTCCGGCTGTCGCATTCCGCGACAGCCGTTTATTATTGCCCGCCCTCCCCTCACTTGGTATCATTTCCCGGAGGAGATGAATATGGAACCTGTCACCTTTGCGATAATCGGCCTCGGCTCCCGGGGAAAGAACTGCTACGGACGCGAGATCCTCCGCATCCCAGAGCGCGCCCGCGTCACCGCCATAGCCGACACCGACCCCGAGCGCCTCTCGCTCATGGGCGATGAGCACCAAGTCCCTCAGGCCATGAGGTTCCACAGCGCGGAAGAGCTCTTCTCGCAGGAGAAGCTGGCCGATGCCGCAATAATCTGCACCCAGGACAGGCAGCACGTCCCGCACGCCATCCTTGCGCTTGAGAAGTGCTACGACGTCCTTCTGGAAAAGCCCATCTCCCCCGACCTCGACCAGCTGCGCGAGCTGCTGCATGTCGCGGAGAGGACCGGCAGGAAAGTCGTCGTCTGCCACGTTCTTCGCTACACCCCGTTCTTCCGCCTCTTCAAGGACACCATAGACTCGGG
>JAGABK010000185.1 GCA_017614625.1 Spirochaetales bacterium | reverse complement strand
AGGAGAAGACCCAGATCGCAGTGATCGAGGCCGTCGGAGAGGATGTCAAGACAGTCAAGGTCGGACAGAAGATCCTCCACGACAAGTATGCCGGAACATCAGTCAAGATTGACAACGAGGAGTATCTCATCCTCAACATCAAGGATGTCCTCGCAGTGATCAGCTGAGCGTTGCGCCCTGCTCTTCAGACAGCCGGTTCAAGCCGGCTGTTATTTTATGCTCAGATGTAGGTGCCCAGGCCTTTGACGAACTCCCTGTTGTAGGACAGCAGGAAGTTCAGCTCGTCCGACAGTCCCCTGTCCTTCGTGGCCCTTCTGAAGCGGTAGGCGTTGAGCGACAGCAGGCTCAGCACGTGGGGAAGTTCGGACACCGACAAAGGATACTCCAGCCTCGTGACGGCGTAATAGAGGTCGACGAAGGCCTTCTCTGCAAAGGCGAAGTCCTCCCTCTGCAGCGAGAAGTCGTCCGAGGAAAGGACAAGGAACTGGATCCTTCTCATGGCCACCTCGTCGAAGTTGCAGAAATCGTCCTCGGTGGCGGCAAGGTCGAAATGCCTCATAAGAAGGAGCTGCACGTCCTTCACATCGGCAGGTTTCGTGCATACGATCACCGGATAGTTGCCGTCGACCTTGAAGGACAGGCCGTTCAGACCGTCCAGGCCGGACAGATAGAAATCGTAGCCGGATTCCTTCAGCACAGTGTAGGCCGCCCTGCTCAGGTCGGGGATGTTGGTCTGCCTCTCGTCGGATCTGGGTATGCCCGAAGGCAGGACGTAGATGCCGTGGCTCCTGCGCGCCACATGGCCTTTGACAAGCTCGTCATGAAGGTGCCAGGCCACCGTCTTGGGGTTGAGGTCGGAGAAAAGATCGTAGATCTCCACCGTCGTCATCGATCCGCGCTTTTCCAGCTCGGAGCATAGTATTTTCCTGAAATCACCTGCCATATGGGTATACTAGCATTGAATTTTGCAGAGAACAACCAAAATTTACAGATAAACGCTTCAGAACAGGAAGCTCTCAATCTTCTGCCCGAGGCTCTTTGTCTCCGTCTCAGGATGGTAGCTTTCAGGCAAAGACCTGAGCATGAGGGCGCCGTAGCTCTTTGAGATTATGCGGGAGTCCAGGATCAGGACTATGCCCTTGTCCGTGGTGTGCCTCATGAGACGTCCGTATCCCTGCTTCAGGCGCATGGTGGCATCGGGAAGAGACAGGCAGTAGAAGCCGCTCTTTCCGTCCTCCTCCAGCTTTGAGTAACGGGCCTTGTAGATCGGGTCGTCCGGCATGCGGAAAGGCAGCTTGGTGATTATGACCATCCTCAGGGTGTTGCCCGGGGCGTCGACGCCTTCCCAGAAACTGTCCGTGGCGAACAGGACGCTGTCCTCGTCCTCCTTGAACTGCTCCAGAAGCGCATAGCGGTCGTTGTCCCCCTGCTTCAGCGTGGAAAGTCCCATGACCGAGAACCGGGGTTTGAGCTTCTCGTAGACGTACTCCAGAAGGCGGAAGCTGGTGAACAGCACCAGTGCCCCTCCTCCCGAACTCGATACGGCATCGTAGACGGTCTCGCAGGTGAAGTCGGCGTACTCGGCCTCCTTCTCGCGTGAGAATGTCGGGGTGTCGAAGGGCGTCAGCAGCATCAGGCGGTTGCGGTAGTCGAAGGGCGAAGGATAGACCTTGCGCAGGTACGGCCTGCCCTCGATCGGAAGGCCCACGCCCGAGCTCCAGTAGGTGAAATCGTCGTGCAGGTCCAGCGTGGCGCTGGTGCAGATCACCGAATCCAGTTTCCTGAACAGGGCGTCGGCAAGGATGTCCGAGACCTCAAGAGGCGCTATGTTGAACGTCACGTAGCGGTTGGCCCCGTGCTTCTCTATGTCCAGATAATGGATGTCCTCGTCCCAGTGCTCCCAGTCCATGAAGGTCTTCAGGCGGTCCAGGATGTCCGATATGCGCGAGACGTGCACAAGGAACTCCTCTGCCCTGAACATCTGGTTCTCCTCCAGCTTGAGAAGCGAGGCGAAGCGTTCCAGCCGGGCCACGAGGCGCCCTCCGTTCTCAACCACATCACCTGCGGCTCCTCCTACCTCTGCCACGATACGTCCGACGTTGGCCTTGGTCACAAGCAGATGGGCCAGCTTGTTGTACTCCAGCAGGTTCAGCGTGGCCATGTTAAGCGTCTCGGCCTTTGCGCGCACCAGCGCGAAGAAATCCAGGATCTCGTTGTACAGCTGCTCGTCATTGCAGAACGGCCTGAGCTCCTCAAGCATCCTTCCCGTCCCCAGGCCCCTGATTCCCCTGTTGTCATAGAGGAAATCCATCTGGCGTCTGAGAGAGTATGCCGAATACGTGCTTGTGAACAGGTCGGTGGCATGGCGTTCCATGTTGTGCGCCTCGTCTATGACAAGATGCCTGAAAGGCGGCAGGATGGCGTCGTCGCTGTAGTCTATGCTGTTCTCGAAGCGCGTGTTGCTGTCCACGAACAGCAGATGGTGGTTGCAGATTATCACCGAAGCCTCGGAGAGCTTCTTCTTGGCCTTGAAATAGAAGCAGTCGGTGAAGTACGGGCACTTTCCGCCCATGCAGAAATCGGAATCCGAGCAAACCGAGCTCCAGACCTGGAAGTCCAGTCGCCCCCGGTAGTCCGTCCGCAGTCCGCTTTCGGTCTCCGCGGCGAAGCTGTTCAGCAGCGAGATGTCCGAAACTCCGTCGTAGGCGTAAAGCTCGTTGGCCTTCACCTCCTCCGCCAGGCGCCTCAGGCACAGGTAGTTGTTCCTTCCCACCGCTATGGCCACCGGGCAGTCCTTGCCCAGGGTCCTGAACAGGGCCGGCAGGTCCTTGTCCATCAGCTGTTTCTGAAGGTTTATGGTCGATGTCGCTATGACGGTCCTGTCCGACTTGTCCTCGAAGGCGTAGAACAGCGCGGGCACCAGGTAAGCGAAGCTCTTTCCTATGCCCGTTCCGGCCTCTATGGCCCCTATTCCGTTCTGCCTGTAGCATTCCAGCACGTCGCGGGCCATGAGAAGCTGGCCCTCGCGGAATTCAAATGAGTCGAGGTTGCTGCTGAGCAACCCTCCCTGGTCGAATATGCCGAAAAGCTCCTGGTCGGTCATCTGGCTTACTCGGAGCGTCCGGCTTCGTATTCCTGCATCTTGCGGATAATGGTCTTGCGTCCCAGTCCCAGTACGTCCGCGGCCCTGGACTTGTTGCCCTTGCAGAAGGCCACGGTGCCCATGATGATCTTCTTCTCGGCATCGTCCATGGTGGTTCCGAGCTCGATCTCTATGGTGTTGCCGCCCTTGGCCCTGCTCACGGCAGGCGGAAGGTCGGCCAGCTCAATCTGGTCGTTGCGGCTCATGACCACGGCGCTTTCGACGCAGTTGCGCAGTTCCCTGATGTTGCCGGGCCAGTCGTAGGCCGCAAGGGCGCTTCCGGCCTCGTTGGAGAAGCCGACGATCTTCTTGTTGTTCTCCTCGCAGAACTGCTTGAGGAAGGCCGTAGCCAGAAGGAAGATGTCCTCCTTCCTCTCGCGAAGCGGCGGGACGTTGAGGCTGACGACGTTGAGCCTGTAGTAGAGGTCCTCGCGGAAGTTGCCCTTCTTTATCTCCTCCTCCAGGTTCCTGTTGGTGGCTGCTATGACGCGGACGTCAGTCTTTATTGTCTTCTCTCCGCCGACCTTCTCGAACTCCCGTTCCTGAAGGACGCGCAGAAGCTTGATCTGCGTGCTCTGGTCGATCTCTCCGATCTCATCCAGGAAGATAGTTCCTCCGTCGGCCAGCTCGAAACGTCCCTTCTTGTCCGCCACGGCACCGGTGAAGGCGCCCTTCACATGGCCGAACAGCTCGCTCTCGAGCAGGTTGGAGTTAAGCGCTGCGCAGTGAACCTTGACGAAAGGCTTGTCGCGCCTGTCCGAGTAATTGACTATGGCGTCGGCAACAAGCTCCTTTCCCACGCCGCTTTCGCCCGTGATGAGGACCGAGACGCGCGAGGGAGCTATCTGCTGGATTGTCTCTATGAGCTTCTGCACCTTGGAGCTCTTGCCGATGATGTTCGAGTACCCGCTTTTTCTTTTCAGGTTCTCGAGTTCCGTCATGAGCTCGCGGTTCTTCTGGGCCATGTCCTTGGAGGACAGGGAGCGCTTGATGAGCACCGAAAGATGGTCCAGGTTGACCGGCTTTGTGAGGAAGTCCACCGCTCCGTTCTGCATGGCCGCAACGGCGTCCTCGATCGTTCCGTGACCCGTAAGGACGACGACCGGGATGGTCGGATAGGTGGTGTAGATCTTCCTGAGAAGCTCCGCGCCTCCCATGCCCGGCATGCGGAGGTCCGTTATGACCATGTCAACGGGTTCGCTGTTGATGATCTTCCAGGCCTCCTCGCCGCTTTCGGCCTGAAGCCCGTTGTATCCGTCAAGCTCCAGTGCTGACGCAAGACCTTCGCGTATGTATTTCTCATCGTCGACGACAAGAATCGATCTCTTCATCATTTACCTCCGTCCGTGATCCTGAAGCGCTCGTTCTGCGGAACCGGAATCTGAAGGATGAACTCCGACCCCTCCCCGTAGACCGAATGCACCGTCACGTCCCCTCCGTGCTGCTTCATGATCTTGAACAGCACCGTGAGCCCCAGACCCGTGCCGGACGACTTGGTCGTGTAGTACGGCTCGAATATCTTGCTCATCTGCTCCTCGGTCATTCCGCACCCGTTGTCTGCTACGGAGAGCTTCACCATGTCCGAATCCATGTAGGTGCTTACGGTGATGCACGGGTCCTTCCGGTCCTCCGGCATGGCCTGCATGGCGTTCTTCACCAGGTTCAGAAGCGACTGCTGCATCAGCGACGAGTCCGCGAACACCTTGGGAAGCGATGTGGCCAGATTCAGCTTCAGAGCTATTCCCTTCTCCTCCAGTTCCGGTGCCACCACCTCCATGGTCTTTCGGACGATGTCGTTGGCGCCGCACGGCGAGAGGTCCACCTTCATGGGCTTGACGGCGAAAAGGAAATCAACGGCTATGCGGTTGATCCTGTCCACCTCCTCGCTCACCACGTCAAGGTACTTCTTGGCCTCCTCGCGCGTCATCGAGCCTTTCTTCTCCATCAGCTTGTCCATCAGCTGCAGGTAGATCGATATCGATGCAAGGGGGTTCTTTATCTCATGGGCCACTCCCGCGGCCATCGTTGTCATCTGCGCCAGGCTCTCGTTGCGCCTGAACTCCTCGCGGAAGCGCTTGAAGAACGTCACGTCCCTGAAGGAGAACAGACAGCTCTCCGGGTCCTTGACCCTGCCTGCCGAGCAGTCGACGGACTTGATGCCCTCGCCGGGGAAATCGAACTCGAAGACCTCCGAGTCCGAATCCTTGCTTCCCTTCATGAAGGACCTGATGAACTCCACGATCTCGGCATTGGATATGAGGCGCGAGAGCTTCTGGCCCTGATACTTGCGGTACTGGGGCATTGGGATGAGGCTCTTCATCGTATCGTTCATATAGAGCACGGTCTCGTTGGCATCCACGAGGAGATTGCCCTCGAATGACATGTCCAGTACCGTGTTGCGTATCTTCAGCTCGCTGCTCTGGGTCTCTATTATGCGCCGGATCTCCTCGTCCGACATCTTGGCGATCTTGCTGGAAGCCTTCTTGACAAACTGGCTCATCTGTTGACCTCCCTGATCCTGAACACGACATAGTCGAAAGTCAGGCGCCTCGTCTGGTTGAATGTGCCGCCCTTGATCACGGCGTCATTGATGCAGTCGGTTATGTACTGCGTCATCCTCTGCCCAAGGCGCCCTTCGTTGAAGGCCCTCTCCGTCTCCTGGAGAACCAGGGAGAAGAACCTGTCCCACATCTGCGTCTTCTCGAGCTCCGCCGTAAGCGCCGGAAGGTCGAAGTCCCTCTTCTCCAGAAGAGCGGCGGCGCACTCGCGAAGAAGACTGTCGTCGGCGCCGCTTCCCTGCAGGAAGAACGACTCAAGGTCGGGATATTTGGAAGGATCGACGAAAAGCCTTCCGTAGATGTATCGAAGAGCATCCTTGTCCAGGCTGTTGAAGCGGAAGCGCCTCACGCGGCTGAGCACCGTGGCAGGAATCCTGCCCGCGTTGGACGATATGAGGATGAAATGGCAGAGTGCCGGCGGCTCCTCAAGTATCTTCAGAAGGGCGTTGACCGCCGACTCTCCTGCGTTCTCCAGTCCTTCCAGGATGACGAACTTTCGGCTTCCGTCCATGGCCGATGTCGCGCACCAGTCCCTGACGGCCCTCACCTGCGCTATGGACACGGAGGATGTCCTGTTGGCGTCGCACAGCGGAAGAACGGCCTTCTCCAGCCTGTCCGCCAGAGCGGGAGCCTTGTCCTCCGTGCTGGTCTCAAGTTCCCTCAGGATGTCCGAGACGTCCGCGGCGTCGGCGAACTTCTTCTTTCCAGCCGTCGAACTGATTCCCTCGAGAAGAGCGCCGTGATACTGCTGCAGAAGCACCGAGACGGTATCCGAAAGGAATTCGCGCGCGCTTGCGTTGCGGTTCTTCCTGTAAAGCGCCAGGGCCGTCCTTATCCTGCTCTCATGGTTCCTGTCTGAGACGATTATCACGTTCTCGGGCCTGACGTTGCAGGCGTAGCACAGCTCCCTTGCGGCGAACATGCGCCCGGAATAAGGCTCGCCCCAGAACAGAAGCGCGTTGGGGATGCCGGCGCTCTGTACCAGCGACCTGAGTTCGAGAGCTATGTCTTTCTGTGTATGCTCAAGACCGCCGAATATCATACGGCACTCTTGAAAAGGGATACGCACCAGTTGGCGAACGGCAGTATAAGCCTGTTGGAGAACAGGCTTTCCTCGAAGATCGGCTTCATGTTGAAGAGGTTCTGCATGCCGAGCATGTACTCGGCGATGGCGAACATCAGGAAGGCCTCGATAAGACCCAGGAAGAAGCCCAGGAACTTGTCGACGGCTTCCAGGTTAGCCGATTCGACTATGTTGGACATTATCGCCCCGAAGATACGCATGAGAAGGTAGCCCGTGACGAATATGACGAAATAAGCAAGGAAGGAGGCCACCCAGTCGGGGAACCCGAGGTTCTCGGAGAAGACGGGACTGAGAAGATGGGTGAACATCAGGGCGAGGATGAAGCCCGCGACGAAGCCGGCCTTGGTCGACAGCTCTTCCACGAAGCCCTTGATGGCTCCCCAGATTCCGCCGATCATGAACAGCACGAAGAGAACGTAGTCAAGTACGGTAAGGTATCTCATATCCCCTCAATCGCTCCAACTGTGTCAATTATACACAATTTGCACCTCATCTGACAACAATCTTTCCGTTTCTCCTTATTATCTGTATAATGAAAACACTATGGCAAACATCCTGACAAAACTATTCGGAAGCAAGAAAGACAAGGACCTGAAGCACCTTCAGCCCCTCGTGGAGAAGGTCAACTCGTACTCTGACTGGGCCAAGGGCCTGAAGGACGGGGACTTCCCTCTCCAGATGCAGAAGTTCAGGGAACGCCTCAAGGCGGGCGAGACCCTGGACCAGCTTCTTCCCGAAGCCTTCGCTCTGGTGCGCGAGGCCGCTTCCAGAGTCCTGGGTGAGCGCCATTACGATGTCCAGATCATGGGTGCCATCGTCCTGCACGAAGGCAAGATCCTGGAATTGAAGACCGGTGAAGGAAAGACCCTCACCAGTGTCCCGGCCGGATATCTCAATGCCCTGGAAGGGAAAGGCGTCCACATCATCACCGTCAACGACTACCTGGCCCAGCGTGACGCAGGCTGGATGGGACCCATCTACAACTTCCTGGGCATGACCGTCGGAGCCATAGTCTCCAACATGGACAACGAGCGCCGCCGCCAGGCCTACAGCTGCGACATCACCTACGGAACCAACAACGAGTTCGGCTTCGACTACCTGCGCGACAACATGAAGCTGCGCTACCAGGACAAGATCCAGCCGCTGCACCACTACTGCATCATCGACGAGATCGACTCCATCCTCATAGACGAGGCCCGCACTCCCCTCATCATCTCAGGTCAGGCGGACGATGACACCGAGTTCGCCCGCAACGCGGAGAAGATCACGGGCTATTTCACAGAATGCGCAAAGGACCCCGAGACAGGCGATTATCCCGTCATGTCCGCTTTCGCAAGGTTCGAACCGGGCGCGAAGCTCGAGCCGGACGGAGACTACATGCTGGACGAGAAGTCCAAGCGCGTCAGCTTCACCAGTGAAGGCATGGTACATATGGAGGAGCTGCTGAAGAAGTTCAACATCATCCAGGGCTCTCTCTACGACGACGAGAACTTCGAATACATCCACTACGTCACCCAGGCCATGGTTGCCAGGCACCTGTACCACAAGGACACCGACTACGTCGTCCAGGACAACCAGATCCAGATCGTCGACGAGTTCACCGGCCGCATCCTCTACGGACGCCGCTACGCCGACGGCCTGCACCAGGCGATCGAGGCCAAGGAGCACATCAAGATCCTAGGCAAGAACAAGACGCTTGCAACCATCACCTTCCAGAACTTCTTCAGGATGTACGACAAGCTCTCCGGCATGACCGGAACGGCCGACACCGAAGCCACCGAGTTCAACCAGATCTACAAGCTGGACGTAGTGGTCATCCCGACCCACGTGCCCGTCATCAGAAAGGACATGGACGACCTGGTATACCTGAACGAGCAGTTCAAGTACAAGGCCATCTGCGAGGAGATCAAGCGCGTCCACGAGACCGGCCAGCCGATT
>JAGABK010000184.1 GCA_017614625.1 Spirochaetales bacterium | reverse complement strand
ATTCCGATCAGGTCGGCATCCGCGAACTTGACTCCGGCGGACTCCTTTCTGTCGTCGTAGAGCACTTCGATTCCGGCGTCCTCGAGGTCCTTGTAGATCTTCTCCGCGACGTCGGTCTCCTTGATCAGGCTGATGAAGTGGACCTGGTAGGGGGCCACGGCGATGGGCAGCTTCAGGCCGCTTTCGTCGTTGTACTCCTCGCAGAGGCAGGCCAGAAGCCTTCCGATTCCGATTCCGTAGCTTCCCATGATGACCGGCTTTCTCTGCCCGTTCTCGTCCTGGTAGTAGCATCCCATGGACTCCGAATACCTTGTTCCGAGCTGGAAGATGTTGCCGACCTCGACTCCCTTGGATGCCGAAAGCGGTTTTCCGCAGTCGGGGCACAGATATCCGTCTGCCGCGCTTGCGATGTCGGCCACGGTTCCGGTGTAGTCGACGCCGAAGTTCGTGTTCCTGTAATGGAAGCCTTCCTTGTTTGCGCCGGCGACCAGGTTGTTGGACTTGGCCACGGAGTCGTCGACGATGACGATCGTCCCGGCCTTGCATCCGATGGGAGAACCGTAGCCCGGGACCATTCCGGCGGCCGTGATCTCCTCGTCATGGGCGGGTCTCAGGCTGTTGGCCTTCGCTGCGTTCTGGAGCTTGTTCTCCTCGATGTCCATGTCTCCGCGGACGATGCCGACGACCAGCTTGTCCTCTTCCTCGCCGGTCTGGTCGTTGATGAACGTTCCGACCATGAACAGAGCCTTGGCGGTCCTGGTTGCGGGGATGTCGAGCAGCTTGCAGAGGTCCTCGATGCTCTTGGTCTCAGGCGTGGGGACGAGCTCTCTGGCCTTGGGCTCCTCGGCCAGGTACTCCTTGCGGAACCTTGCGACCTGGCGGTTCGCAGTGTATCCGCAGGACGGGCAGGTGATGATGGTGTCCTCTCCGATGGGCGAGAGGTACATGTATTCGTGGGCGACCTTTCCGCCCATCATTCCGCTGTCCGAACCGACGGCGATGACCGGCAGTCCGCAGCGCTTGTAGATCCTGAAATAAGCGTCGTAGTGGGCCTTGTAGACCTTCTCCAGTCCTTCCTGGTCCTTGTCGAAGCTGTAGCTGTCCTTCATGGTGAACTCACGGACGCGGATCAGACCGGCTCTGGGTCTGGGGTCGTCGCGCCACTTGGTCTGGAGCTGGTAGACCAGAAGCGGCAGTCTCTTGTACGAGTCGATGACGTTCCTTCCCAGGTCCGTGCAGCACTCCTCGTGCGTCATGGCAAGGACCATGTCCCTGTCGTTGCGGTCCTTGAAGCGGCTCATCTCCCTGTCGATGCTGTAGAACCTTCCGGTCTCCTTCCACAGGTCTCCGGGGTTGACGACCGGCATGAGGATCTCCTGCGCGCCCAGGGCGTTCATCTCCTCGCGGACGATGGCCGAGATCTTCTGGATGGACCTGAACCCGAGGGGAAGAAGGGAAAAGATACCGGCAGCCAGCTGGTCGATGTATCCGGCTCTGAGAAGGTATTCGTAGCCCTTGCAGTCGGCTCCGTTGGGGGCTTCGCGAAGGGTCCTGGAAAACAGTCTGCTCTGTCTCATGATGACAAATCTCCTTGTACTGGTCTTGATTATATTCAAATGAATGTACAGATACAAGGACGGACACCAATTGCAAGCCGCAACACAGAATGATATTATGTGCGGGATACCAAGAATGAGAGGAACACCGATGCTTGACAAACAGACGATCGAGTTTCTGACGGCCAAGGCCAAGGACATCAGGATCGAGACGATCCGTGAGATCGCGCACCTCGGCAACGGACATATCGGCGGAGCCATGTCCATAGTCGAAGTGCTCACATACCTTTACTACCATGAGATGAACATCGACCCGAAGAATCCGAAGATGGAGGGAAGGGACAGGTTCGTATGCTCCAAGGGACACGCGGGTCCGTCCGTTTACGCCACGCTTGCCCTCAAGGGCTATTTCCCCATGGATTGGCTCATGACGCTCAACCAGGGCGGCACCAACCTCCCCAGCCACTGCGACATGAGAAAGACCCCGGGCGTGGACTTCACCACCGGATCCCTCGGACAGGGCTTCAGCGCCGCCGTGGGAATCGCGCTGGGACAGAGGCTCAAGGGCGAGTCCTCCTGGACGTTCGCCATGATCGGCGACGGAGAAAGCCAGGAAGGCCAGATCTGGGAAGCCGCGGAGTTCGCATCCTCGCAGAAGCTCGGCAACCTGATTGCATTCACGGATTTCAACCGCCTGCAGCTTGACGGATATACTGCCGACATAATCAACATGGACAACATCGATGCCCGCTGGCTGGGCTTCGGCTGGCACGTGCAGCGCATCAACGGCCACGACTACAACCAGATCGCAGATGCAATCGAAAGGGCCAAGGCCGTGAAGTGCAGGCCCAGCATGATCATCCTCGACACAATCAAGAGCAAGGGCTATGCCCCGGGCGAGGGAATCAAGGCCAACCACAGCATGGCCATAAGCCATGAAGACGAAGAGTACGCCATTGGCGTCCTGAACGGAGGTGCCAGATGAGAGATACTTCTGATATCGGAAACATGAGAGACGCCCTCATGGCGGCGGTCATCGACCTTGCCAAGGAACACCCCGAGGTCGTGTTCCTCGATTCCGACCTTTCGAGCTGCATCAACAGCGGACCCTTCGCGAAGCAGTTCCCGGAAAGGTTCTTCAACTGCGGAATCGCAGAAGCCAACATGGTGGGAGTGGCCGCAGGCCTTTCCTCGATGGGCTTCGTTCCGTACGCCCACTCGTTCGGCTGCTTCGCCTCGCGCCGCGCCTACGACCAGTTCTTCCTTTCGGCCAACTATGCCGGACAGCGCGTGCACCTGATTGGAACCGATGCCGGTGTGACAGCCCAGATCAACGGCGGAACGCACATGCCGTTTGAGGATGTCGGCCTCATGAGACTGATTCCGGACCTGATCGTCCTGGATCCTTCGGACAACCAGAGCGTCTACGACCTGACGATCCAGGCATACGAGACCGGAAAGTGCTCATACACCAGACTCCGCAGAAAAGGCGGAAGCCACCGCTATGCTCCCGGCCAGGTGAAGCTTGGCAAGGGCAATGTTCTTGCGGAAGGTTCCGATCTTGCCATTGTCGCCTGCGACCAGGTCATCGTTGACGAGGCGGTCAAGGCCGTTGAGATTCTTTCTTCAAAGGGAATCAAGGCCACGCTGGTGGACATGCACACCATCAAGCCGCTGGACACGGAGCTTCTGGACAAGGTTTCAAGGGAGACCGGCCATGTGCTTGTCTGCGAGAACGCGCGCTACGCGGGCGGACTTGGGGAGGCCGTTGCGGCGCACCTTGCCACCACATATCCTGCGAAGATGGATTTCGTGTGCATCGGCGAGCGTTTCGGAGAGGTCGGAAAGCTGGATTACCTGATGAAGACCTTCGGCCTCACCGCCGACGACATCACCGCCAAGGCGGAGGCTCTCGCCAGGCGTTGAGCCGGTTGCGGATACAGGAAAGGCGCAGTGGAAGCTGCGCCTTTTTTCATCTTATGCAGCGGCCCTTGCCGATTTCCTTGTACACTGCGCGCACCTGCGCGTCCTCGCAGCCGTTCCACGGCTTGTCGCGGTTCTCGCTCTTGTAGTGCTCCGTCATGTACCACAGGTCGTGGGCAACGCGCTCCAGGTTGTTCTGCTGCAGCTCCGCCATGGCCGCGGCGAACTCCTTCTGCTGTCTGGCATCCAGAGCCTCTGTCGCCATCCTCAGGATGTGCGCCATGTGGTGGAGGCAGAAGCCCTTGCTTTCGGAGAAGGCCTTTCGGAACTCAATGTCCTGTCCCCAGAGATACGGGACCGTGAAGCAGTAGCGGTCAAGGCGGCCCTTCATGCGGCGGCAGATCAGACAGCCTTCCT
>JAGABK010000016.1 GCA_017614625.1 Spirochaetales bacterium | reverse complement strand
TTGATTAATTTCCCGATGTAATGATAATACTGTTCTTATGGAACAGCAGAATTCAGTACATTGGGCGGATATCTACGCCGACAAGATCATCAGGGAAAAAGGGGAGAAAGACCTCTACACTTGCGCATCCGGAATCACTCCTTCCGGTACGGTTCACATCGGAAACTTCCGCGAGATCATTTCGGTAGACCTCGTGGTGAAGGCCCTGCGCGCAAAGGGCAAGAACGTCAGGTTCATCTACTCATGGGATGACTACGACGTCTTCAGGAAGGTTCCCAAGAACATGCCGCAGCCCGAACTTCTGGCCACCTATCTCAGAAAGCCCATCACGCTTGTTCCGGACACCACGGGCCGCGCTGACAACTATGCCCGCGGCAACGAGCTCGACGTCGAGACCAAGCTCCCCATCGTCGGAGTCTACCCGGAGTACCTCTATCAGGCTCAGCGCTACAGAAGCAGCATGTACGCCGAGGGCATGAAGAAAGCCCTCGAGAACAAGGGAAAGATCATCGAGGTCCTCAACCAGTACAGGACCGAGCCCCTTGACGACTCCTGGTGGCCCATCGCCGTCTTCAGCTCGTTCACCGACAAGGACAACACCACCATCCTCTCCTGGGACGGCGAGTACGGAATCACATACCGCGACGACGATCTCGGCAAGGAAGAGACCATCGACCTCAGGACCACGCCGTATGCCAAACTCCACTGGCGCGTGGACTGGCCCATGCGCTGGGTCCAGGAAGGAGTCGACTTCGAGCCCGCCGGAAAGGACCACCACTCCAAGGGCGGAAGCTTCGACACCTCCAAGCAGATCGTCGAGTTCTTCGGCGGCCATGCCCCCGTGTCCTTCCAGTACGACTTCATCTCCATCAAGGGCCGCGGAGGCAAGATCTCCTCATCCAGCGGCGAGGTCATCTCCCTGGGCGATGTCCTTGACGTCTACACCCCGGAGCTGACGAGGTTCCTCTTCGCATCGACAAGACCCAACACCGAGTTCGCCATCTCGTTCGACCTGGACGTCCTCAAGATCTACGAGGACTACGACAACTGCGAGCGCCGCTACTTCGGCCTGCTTCCCTGCAACGAGAAGAAGCTCGCCATGGAAAAGCGCGTCTACGAGCTTTCCCAGGTCGGCGATGTTCCGAAGACACCCGGTTACCAGATTCCGTTCAGGCACCTGTGCAACCTGCTTCAGATCAACAGCGGAGACATCGACGCAGTCATCGCATCCCTCCCGGATGTCCTTGAAGACCAGGTCGAGCGCCTCAGGACACGCTGCCGCTGCGCATGGACATGGATCACGACGTTCGCACCGGAGGACTTCCGCTTCTCCGTCGCCACGGCAGACACTCCCAAGGTCGAGCTCGACGAGGCAAGCCTGAAGGCTGTCAGGTCACTGTGCGCAAAGGTCGCTTCCTGGGACGGAAAGGACGAGAAGGACCTCTCGCAGCTTGTCTACGACGCTGCCGCAGAGGCCGGAGTGGAGAACGCGGTGCTCTTCACGGCGACATACCTTGCACTGATCGGAAAGGAGAAGGGGCCCAAACTGGCCGGATTCATGAACACGATCGGAAAGGACAAGGTCGTGGAGATCCTCTCCAGGTATTGATCAGATAGCCTCTACGTAAGGTCTGAGAGTCTCGAACCAGAAGCTGTTGCCCTCGGCGGAGAAATGCACTCCGTCGGCACTGGCGTATGCAGTCTTCAGGGTGCCGTCTTCGTTGTTCATCAGCTGGGCCATGTCGATCAGCGTCATGCCGTGGGCGGACGCAAGCTCGCGGATGATCTCATTGCCCTGGGCCATCTTCGAGTTGGCCTTCTTCGCATCCTTGGACGAAAGCGACGTGCCGTCCGGGGTGACGCCGGCGATGGTGTTCACGTAGACAGTGATTCCCAGGTTCTTCAGTCTTGTGAGAAGGCTGTCGTACTCCTGTCTGAACTTCGTCGTGTCGAAACCCGAGCTCAGACAGTCGTTGCCTCCGATTGCGAGGAAACAGCATTCCAGATTTCCCTTGGCAACGAGGGTCTCAATCTGGGGCAGCCTTGTGATCAGGTCGTTGATCCTGTCTCCTCCGACTCCGAGGTTTATCACGGCAGAGTCGGGGTAGGCGGCGTTCCAGTCCGCGCCTATCACCCTCGAATCGCCGTAGAAGGCGATCTCGGCATCGGCGTGGGCGAGGCTCTGTGCCCAGACCTGGGAAAGGTGGGCGTACATGATGTCGAACTGCTCGCGGTCGATCTTGTCCTGGGAGCAGCCTGCCAGAAGAAGAACGAGTACGGCCAGGACAGATATGAGGATGGTCTTTCTCATGCCTGCGTCTCCTTGAACACCTTTGAGAGGATGGCGTCGTTGGACTTCCATTTCCCGTTGACGCGCACGCGCAGGTCGAGCTCCAGCTTGGATTGCGGGAATATCTTCTTGATGTCCTTGAAAGAGGCTATGCGTATCTTTTTTATATTCTCACCGCCTTTTCCGACCATTATTCCTTTCTGGCTGTCACGCTCGACCGTGATGAAGGCGCGGATCCAGACCTTGTTCTCTTCCTCGTTGTACTCGAGGTCGGAGACCTCCGTCATGATGGCGTAGGGGATCTCTGCGGTCACCGAGTTCATGGCCTTCTCCCTGATGATCTCGGCGATTCTGAACTCCAGGTCCTGGTCGGTCCAGGTGTTCTCGTCGTAGAGCATCTCGCCTTCCGGGGCATGCCTGAAAAGCTCTATGAGGATTTCGTCCACGCCGTCGTCGTCCTTGGCCGAGGCGACCAGCACCACGCGGCCGGGCATGCTGCGCTTCAGGTAGTCCTGAGCTTCCTCGATCTGCCTGTCGGTGAGTATGTCCTTCTTGTTGATGCAGCAGACCACCGGGACGGAAAGGCCGCTGAGCATGTAGGTGATCGCATCCTCCTCGGAACCGGGTTTCCTCGTGGCGTCCAGAAGGTACAGGACGGCGTCGGTCTCCTCGAGGGAGGATGTGGCTATGTCCTGCATGCGTTTCTGGAACTTCTTCTCGGAGATGTGGAAGCCCGGGGTGTCTGTGAAGATCAGCTGCCCCCGCTGGTCGGTGTAGATTCCGCGGATGGCGTTGCGGGTCGTGTGCGGCGTGGGGGACGTGATTGAGACCTTGGATTCGCATATGGTGTTGAGCAAGGTCGATTTGCCAGAGGAGGGCCTGCCGATTATGGCGACGGATGCGCATTTCATGAAAATCATTATACAGGTTTTCAACTGTGCTTCCAAGGTTGTCATTGAATCCGTTTGCTGTTATTTTAGATGTATCCGTGGAGGCACCATGATACTGGAAGACAATGAGAAGAAAGCCGAACAGAACGTTTCCGCACCGAATGAGAAGCTGTTGAAGACACGCTCCATCCTGCTCAGCGGCGAGATCAACAAGGAGAGCGCGGACAGGCTCATCAAGGATCTCATTGTCCTTGAGTCCGAAAGCAGCGAGCCGGTGAGGATCTACATCAACTCGCCCGGCGGCGATGTCGATGCCGGCTTCGCCATCTACGACATGGTCAGGTTCGTCTCCTGCCCGGTCATCATGGTCGGCATGGGTCTCGTGGCAAGCGCCGCGGCCCTGGTGCTTCTGGCTGTTCCCGCCGAGAGGAGGGTGGCCCTTCCCAATTCCTCCTATCTCATCCACCAGCCTCTGAGCGAGATGCGCGGCAACGCCACCGAGATCGAGATCCACGCGAAGCAGCTGGAGAAGATGAAGGAGAAGATCAACTCCATCATCGCGCAAGCCACCGGAACGGCTCTGGAGAAGGTAGCCGTGGACACCGACCGCGACTGCTGGCTCACGGCGGACGAGGCACTTTCCTACGGACTTGTCAGCAGGATCATCTCCGCAAGGTCCGAGCTCTGACGAAACCTCATTATTTCTGAACTTTTTTCCCGAACACCCCGGTTTTTTTCAATATGAACCGGTCCTCCGCTGTATACGGAGGCATGGAAAAAGCGAAAACCATCTTCATGACAATCCTAATCGTCCTCTGCGTCTCGTCCTGCTCGGGGCAGGCCCCGCAGGAGAACGACGGGTCGGTCTGCGTCGCCAGCTGGAACGTCCAGAACCTCTTCAACGCCGTCCTCGACGGAGGTGAATACGAGGAGTACAAGCCGGCCTCCGGCTGGAACCAGGTCATGTACGAAAGGCGTCTGTCAAACGCCGCGAAGGTGCTCTCCTGTCTTCCTGATGCGGGCGGCTACATAATCGTCCTGAACGAGATCGAGGGCCCGGATGTGGCGGAAGACCTGATAAAAGCATGCGATACAGGCAGAATGGGCCTTCGTTGGTATGCATGTACCCGGGATGAGGGCTGTGCGGTCCAGAGCGCGGTGCTGAGCTCGCTGCCCGTGACCGGGGCCCGGATCCATGCCGTCGGAGAAGGCCTCAGGCCGATCCTGGAGGTTGAGATAGAATGCGGTCAGGAGAAGCTCTTCGTCCTTGCCGTGCACTTCAAATCCAACCTGGAGGGAGTGCAGGAGACGGCGGAGGCGAGGGCCAGGGCCGCCGCGGTGGTGAACCGGGTCTCTCACGCCATCGGCCTTGAGAATCCGGGGTGCCTTGTCATGGTCTGCGGCGACATGAACGACGAGTGCTGGGAGAACAGGACCCTGGGAAGAAGCGGGGTACTCAGGGTCTCGGAGTCGTTCTCACGGGACAGCTGGTACTGCTTCTGGATGGACAGCTCCCGGCCGGTCTGGCCTTCTGGCTCGTATCTTTACGGCGGGGTCTGGAGAAACTACGACAACATCCTGCTCTCGCAGAGCGCCTCGGACGGCTCGGGGCTGGAGTTCGACGGGGCGGGGGTCGTCTTCGAGGGAATCATAAGGAC
>JAGABK010000183.1 GCA_017614625.1 Spirochaetales bacterium | reverse complement strand
GCGGGCTGATCTGCCCCGTCGTGCGCCTTGATGAGACCACCCTGCTCTCCGAACCCTTCTACTGCGAGACGCAGGAAAAGCTCTCCTCGAAGGAATGGAACCTGGGCATGACGCCCCGCTTCAAGGACCTCCTCAAGGGCCGCAACAGCTTCGGCGGCTTCTCGTTCCAGCTTGACGTGGACCATGCCCTGATCACAGAGGCCAGGGTCTTCAGCGACACGCTGGACACCGCCGGGATGGAGGAACTTCAGAAAGTCCTGCCCGGCCTTCCCTACGACAGCGCTGCCATAGAGGCGGAGGCCGGAAAAAAGAGCCCCTTCGTCAGAGAGGCCCTTGTTCTTCTGGCTTCGCTTGTCAGCGCAGATCAGAACTCGAAGTAATGGAAGCCGTCGGTAATCGGCGAATTGCAGTTTGTTGAGAAATACATCTTCCCGTTGTAGAAGGAGAACGACTCTATCTCGAACTTCGTGCTCTCCGGGTGCTGGAACATCAGCGTCTCGGACATGATCGGAAGCCTTGTCGACTCCGAGCCCTCGTAATCGTAGACGAACACGATCGAATGAGGCAGGTCGGTGTTTATCCTTGTGAACGGGACATACAGCTTGCCGTTGTAAAGCGTGTAGCCCTGCTGGTAGTAGTCGTTCAGGCTCACCGTAACGGCTTTTCCGTCTATCAGGACATCGGCGCCGCTGATGGCGAAAGCCTTCTTGAAATTGACCTTCTTCAGGGTCGAGTCGAAATCGATGGTTCCGGTGTAGAAGTCCAGTCCGGACTTGACGAGCAGATTGAGCTTGCGGCCTTCCACCGAGAGCACCTCGATTCCGTAGATCTTGATCTCGTACATGATGCTGAACACGGTGGCGTACATCCTGTCGATCCTGTACTGAGTGAAGCCCTTCCCGTCCCCGGCGTCGATCAGCTCAAGGACAACGATGGCACGGTCGGTCATCTCTGCCAGGGTTCCGACAATCAGGTACTTCTTCCCGTCCATCTCGAAGGCCGCCATGTCGTTGGCATGGTACAGGTCCAGGCAGTTCTCGCTGCCCGTGTCCGCGTTGACCATGGTGATCTTCTCTCCGGTGTTAACGTCTATCCTGTACAGGTAGCCTGCCTTGTTGTTCTTGACCTTCGCAACATAGGCGTAGCCGTCAAGGACCACGCAGCCTTCCACGGCGGTGATCGTCTCGGTCTTTCCGCCTGCCTCAACGGTGAAGTTCGGAAGCGTCGCGACGTCCGTGAAGCTGTGGGGCACAAGGTCGGTCGGACCCTGCTCCTTCGTGGCGCAGGAAGCGAGCAATATGAGTGAAAGTACGATCAATACGGCTGACAAGGTCTTCTTCATCGGGATCCCCCTGCCCTGATTCTACCACCGCAGGCGCCCGCAGGCCACAGGAATCCTGACCGGCCTGCGGAATGCCGGGGACTGCGGCCCGAGGTGCGTGGACATGAAAGTAATTACATTGTAGAATCGTGGCATGGGTATTTCACTTGTAGAACTGTCGGAAAAGATCGGCCTGTCCACCGCCACTATAACAAGGGCTCTGAACGGAGAAGGCAATGTGACCGAGAAGACACGCCAGGAGGTCCTGGACGCCGTGCAGCGGTACGGATATGTCCCGAAGACGAAACGCACCACGACCAGAAAGAGGAACTCCGGCATGGTCATGGTCATCACGGGAAGCCTCCAGAACCCCGTTCACAACCATCTGGTCGTGGGTATAGAGACCGAGCTGGCCAAGCACGGCAGGCATTCGGTCGTGGTCCAGACGGACTACAGCGAACAGCTGCAGGAGGAATACCTGCAGTATGCGAAGGACGAGGGCTTCCCCTGCATCATGATCCTCAACGCCATCGAGAACGCCAACCTCATCCGCTTCCTGAAAAGCCCCTCCAGCCCCCATGTGCTCTTCATCAACAGGGAACCCGCGTCCGTGGAGACAGATTCCGTCACCATGGACAACTACCGCTCCGGCTACATGGCGGCCAAGAAACTGCTCGACAACGGACATACCAGGATAATGCTCATCTCCGGCCCCGAGGACTCCACCGTCTGCAAAGCCAGGATCGAAGGCTTCCGCGCAGGAATGAAGGACCACGGCCTTGATTCCGGCTCCACCCCGGTCTTCTACGGGGACAGAAGCTACGCTTACGGTTTTTCCATCGGAAAGACAATCGCGGATATGCCGGCTTCCGAGCGCCCGTCCGCAGTGTACTCCCTCAGCGGGACGATGGCCGGAGGCTTCATAGACGCTCTGAATTCGAGCGGCCTCTCCGTTCCCGCAGACCTCTCCATCATCTGCAACGACAACCCGAGCAACTTCTTCGCCGAGAAGATGTCCATCTCCAGCATCGAGGTCGATTTCCGCAGCATGGGCGAGACGGCGGCGAAACGCTATCTGGAAATCATCGAGTCAAAGAACGGAATCTCCAAGCAGATCCTCTTCATGCCCACGATCTACGAAAGGTCCTCCATCAGGAACATCGGCACGTGAGCATATGAAATACGGTTTTCAAGGATGGTCCGCCGGTTCCGTGGTGTGGCAGTAGAAAGGGTGTGCCATGAAATCTTGAAAGAAGAAAAACTATGGCACAAATCAACTGAAATTGTGCCATAAATTAGAAGAAATCACATTTTCATGGCACAAAAATCAAAAAAAGTGCCATGAAATCAGAAAAACGGGTGTTTCATGGCACATGCAGGATTGCTTCCGATTATTCCGTGAAAAACAGAAGAAAAAGGCGGGCCTCTGCGACCCGCCCCCTCTTCAGGCATTCATCAATATTATGAACATCATCTTGCCATGTACAGGCCGCCGTTGACCTCGAGCGTGTCGCCCGTGACGTAGCTGGAGAGGTCGCTGGCAAGGAACAGCACCGCGTTGGCTATATCCTGCGGCGTTCCGAAACGGCACAGCGGAATGGTCTTCTCAGGCGCGTCCTTCGGGTCTGTGAGCCATGAAAGGCCCTTGGCCATCTCGGTGACGGTCCTTCCCGGGCACACGGTGTTGGATGTGATGTTGTACTTTCCGCCGGCGAGGGCGAAAGCCTTTCCGAGGTTGATCACACCGGCCTTGGCCGAGGAATATGCGGCGGATGAGCTTCTTCCGGCCCTTTCGCCAGCCATGGACGAGATGTGGACGAGCTTACCGTACTTCTGCTCCTTCATGATCCCGAACACGGCCTGGGTCATGAAGAACACGCTCTTGAGGTCGATGTTCTGGCACTTGTCCCAGTGCTCGATTGTGATCTCCTCCACGGGAGCCACCGCGGTGATTCCCGCGTTGTTGACCCATATGTCGATCCGTCCGAACAGTTCCTTTATGGCTGCGACGTTCTTCTTCGCATTCTCGAAATCAGCGACATTGAGGATGTAGGACTTCGCCTCGAATCCCTTCGAGTTCAGGTCCTCGGCCACCTTGCGGCAGGTCTCCTCGACGATGTCAGTGACGACGACCTTCGCGCCGTATTCCGCCAGCGTGCGGACGATGGCTTCGCCGATTCCGCGTCCGGAACCCGTGACTACCGCTACTTTCCCTTCAAGAAGCTTCGACATTCTAAAACCTCCAAACTTATCTGCAGAGAGTCTGCTTTACGGCAAGATTCCATCTCTGCTGCTTCTCTTTTCT
>JAGABK010000182.1 GCA_017614625.1 Spirochaetales bacterium | reverse complement strand
TGGTTGTCGATGTAGACGGAGAGCTTTGCGAACGGCTCGAGGAGAACCGGACCTGCCTTCTCGATGGCGAGCTTCATCGCGCCCTTGGCTGCAAGTCTGAAGGCCATTTCTGAGGAGTCTACCGGGTGCTCCTTTCCATCGACCAGTGTGACACCGATGTCGACCATCGGATAACCGGCGAGGAAGCCTTCCTCCATCTGGTCATGGAGTCCCTTCTCGATTCCGGGGACGTAGCCCTTGGAGACCGAACCGCCCTTGACGACGTTCTCGAATGTGTAGTACTGGCCACGCTCTGTCGGTGCGATCTCAATGAGGACCTTACCATACTGACCATGTCCACCAGACTGCTTCTTGTGTGCATACTCGACGATTCCGCTCTTCTTTGTGATGGTCTCGCGATAGGCGACACGTGGAAGCTTGGTGTTGATCTGGATCTTCTGCTTCTCCTTGATCTTGTCGAGGATCATTCCGATGTGCAGCTCACCCATGCCGGAGACTGTGGTCTGCTTGGTCTCCTCGTTGTAGCCGACCTGGAATGTCAGATCCTCTTCGGTGATCCTGTGAAGCGAGTCGTTCATCTTGTCCTCGGACTTCTTGTCCGCGGCGGAGATGGCGAGCGAGTAGATCGGGTTGGGCAGGCTGAGCGGCTTGAAGGTGAACTTCTGGTCGGGTCCGCCTACGAGTGTGCAGTTGGTCGCAGCGACGTTGCTCTTTGCGATGATTCCGATGTCTCCGGGAACCAGAGCCTGGGTCTCGATGAGCTTCTTTCCGATCGCCCTGTAGACCTTGCCCGGCTTTTCCTTCTTGCCCAGCTCGGGGTTGAAGATGTCGGACTCGCCTGTGAGGGTTCCGTCGATGACCTTGATGTAGGAGAGCTTTCCGGAGAACTGGTCGATGGATGTCTTGAAGCAGAATGCCGCAAGGGCGCCGTCTCCGACCGTGATGGCCTTTTCGGCTCCGTCCTCACCGATGATTGTCTCCTGTGCTCCTTCCGGGGAGGGGACGATGTCGGCGATGAAGTCGAGGAGGTTGGTGATTCCGCTGTTGTTCAGCGTGCTTCCGCAGAAGACGGGAACCAGGACGTTGTTCTTGAGACCTTCCTTGAGGCCCTCGTGGATCTCTTCCGGCTCGAGAGTCATTTCCTCGAGGTACTTTTCCATGAGCTCCTCGGTTCCTTCGGCGGCTGCCTCGATCAGGATCTCGCGGTACTGCTCGACCTCGTCGTTGTACTCGGCGGGGATGTCGCCGACGGTCTCTTTCTGTCCGGCGTGGAAGAAGTAGGCCTTGTTCTCGATCAGGTTGATGACTCCCTTGAAGCCGGTGCCTTCACCCATGGGGATGGCGACGGGAACGAATGTGGTCTTGAACTCTTCCTTGAGGTGGCTGAACGTTGCGCCGAAATCGACTCTCTCACGCTCCATCTTGTTGAGGAACACGAATCTGGGCTTGTTGCTCCTGTTGAGGGTCCTCCACAGCTTGATGGTCTCGATCTGGGCTCCGTCGCGGGCGTCGACGACCATGAGTGCGGACTCGCAGGTCCTGAAGCCGCATGTGACCTCTCCGACGAAGTCTGCGGTACCCGGGGTGTCGATGAAGTTGATCGTCTTTCCTTCCCAGTTGACGTTGGCAAGGGCGGAGTGGATCGAGATCTTCCTCGCGACCTCTTCCTCGGTGTAGTCGCTGGTGGTCTTTCCGGAATCGACTGTCTCCGGTCTCGAGATGATGTTGCCGTAGTAAAGGATCTGCTCGAAGAGCGATGTCTTTCCGGTTCCGTTGTGACCGGCGATGGCGACGTTCCTGATATCTTTGGTTGAAAGAGCCATGATTTTCCTCCTGGACAATTGGCAGTTGTACTATTTTGTTATGCTTTGGTGGTCAACCTTTCAAACTATATAATATTATCGTAAAAAATTAAAGTGAAAAAAAGCCAATCGGGCAAGAATGCTGCAATTGGCTTTTCCAAAAGGATTTATCATGTGCCGGACGGGGCCGGCGTTCTGTCATCTTTCCGCTTTGGGCGCGTAGTGGTCGAATTCCATGCTGAACGTGCCGCGGCCCTGGGTGGAGGAGCGCAGCGCGGTGGAGTATCCGAACAGGCTCGCCAGGGGGGCTTCTGCGTTGATGTGGTCCGCAGCCGGCCTGCTTTCCATGCTGGAGACGATTCCTCCGCGCTGGGTCAGGCTGGAGATGGTGTCTCCCACGTACTGGGAGGGGACGATCAGTGTGACGTTCATGATGGGCTCCATGAGCACGGGACCGGCCTCCTGGGCAGCAGCGTCGAAGCACATGGCCGCGCAGGCCTCGTAGGCGAACTCGGTTGCCGTCAGCTCGTTGTACTTCACGTCGGTCAGCTCGACCTTCATGTCGCAGACCTCGTAGCCGTACTTTATGCCGCTTCTGAAGGAGTTCTCCACTCCGCGCCGGATGGCGTCGAAGAACTCGGGCGGCATGGTCTTCTGGGAGACGAGGTTCTCGTACGAGGTTCCGCTCTTGGCCTCCTGCGGGGTGAGCCTGAGGGTGACGGTGGCGCTGTTCTCCTTTCCGGCGAGGACCTTGCTGAAGGTGAAGCTCTTTTCCACGGAAGAAGTTATGCTCTCGCGGTATGTTACCTGCGGCTTGCCGATATGGCAGTCGACCTTGAACTCCTTGGTGATCCTGGTGACAAGGACGTCCAGATGGAGCTCGCCCATGCCGCTGATGACCAGCTGGCCGGTCTCCTCGTTGTCCTTGTATGTGAAGGTCGGGTCTTCCAGGGAGAGGATCTCGAGGGTCTTCTTGAGCTTGGCCTGCTCGCTGGTGTTGGCCGGCTCGATGGCGATCGAGATGACCGGAACGGGGAAGCTCATCTTCTCAAGCAGGATCTGGGCGCCTTCGGATCCGATGGTGTCTCCGGTCTGGGCGAGCTTGAAGCCCACGATGACTCCGATGTCGCCTGCCTGCAGCTCCTGAAGCTCCTCGGGCCTGTTGGCGTGCATCCTGAGGATGCGGTTGATCCTCTCGCGCTTTTTCTTTCCTATGTTGAGAATCGCGGTGCTCTTCTTGAGGGTTCCGGCATAGACTCTGACGAAGGCCAGCGGTCCTGCCTCCCTGTCGTACTGGATCTTGAAGACCAGTGCAATCGGCGGGGCCTTGGGGTCGTTGGGAACCTGGACCTCTTCCTCGCGGTCCTTCTTGATGTGGATTCCGGTCGCCGGCGGGATGTCGTCGGGCGAGGGGAGAAGGCTCACGATTCCGTCCAGCAGGCATTGCACTCCGATGTCCCTGAGCGACGATCCGCAGAAGACGGGGAGGAGGCTGCGCTCCAGGGTGCACTTCCTCAGCACGTCCAGGATCATCTGCTCCGGGATCTCCTCGCCTGCGAAATACAGCTCGGTGATCTCGTCGGAGTAGGTGGAGACGCTGTCGATGAGCTTCTCGCGCCAGAGCGCGGCGTCATCGGCCATGTCGGAGGGGATGTCGGAATAGGTGTACTGCGACCCGCGGGTGTCGGGGTCGAACGTGACCATCTGCATCTTGAGGAGGTCGATGATCCCCTCGAACTTGCTCTCTTTCCCGACGGGGATGAAGAGGGGGACGGGCTCCTCGTTGAGCTTGGTCCTGATGTCCTCGACGGCGGCGTAGAAGTCCGCTCCGAGCCTGTCCATCTTGTTGATGAAGGCGATGCGGGGGACCTTGTAGGTGTTGGCCTGGCGCCAGACGGTCTCGCTCTGGGGTTCGACGCCTCCGACGGCGCAGAAGATGCCGACGGCTCCGTCAAGGACGCGCAGGGAGCGCTCGACCTCGGCGGTGAAGTCCACGTGGCCCGGGGTGTCGATGATGTTGATCTTGACGCCCTTCCAGTAGCAGGTGGTCGCGGCGCTGGTGATGGTGATTCCCCTGTCCTGTTCCTGCTCCATCCAGTCCATGGTGGCTTCGCCGTTGTCGACCTCGCCGATGCGGTGGTTCTCTCCGGTGTAGAAGAGGATGCGCTCGGTGGTGGTCGTCTTGCCGGCGTCTATGTGGGCGATGATTCCTATGTTTCGTGTTTTGTCTGACGTCATGGGCAGAATCCTAGCATAATTCAGTTCATTTGTTAATCATGTGTAATTGGGCGCGGGCAAAGAAATAGGGGACACGAGCGTGTCCCCCTTGTCTGTTCCTGCGGTCTTATTTGGACCACTGTGTGATCAGATCCTGGATTTCAGCGTAGTGCTCTGCATCCTTCCCGGTCTTGAAGGACTTGGAGTTGTACATCTGCTGGGCGTACTTCAGGACCGCCAGGGCCTCTTCGCGGTCGCTCATCTCGGACAGTTTCTTCGTGGACCAGACGGGCACTGCATCGGCGCCCTTGGAACCTTCGTAGTAGGCGTATTTGTCGAAGTTGCTCTTCGTTTCCTTGTCCCACTTCTTCTGGAGGCTGGCAATCTCCTTTGCCCGTTTTGAAGCGGACCAGTTGCGTGAGTAGAGCATCTCGGCAAGGGCCTTGTAGGTGCCTCCGTAGACGTACTTGGCAGGGATGGTCTCGCAGGCGATTCTCATGTAGCTGATTGCGGCCACGGAATCTCCGCCGAGGATGCCGGGAACGGCATCGTTCAGGACCGCCAGGGTGTACCATGCCTCGGAGGAATCCAGGACCTTGAAATCATCGGTTATGACCTTCAGGTCGGCCTTCATGGGCTTGACCTTTCCGAGGGAGTCCATGACGCCCTTCGTCTGTCCGTAGCGGCCGACGTTGGCGCATTTCCACAGATAGGCCAGGTAGTTGGGTTTGGCTTCGATCGATTTCAGGGCATACTGTTCGCCTTCGTCGTATATTGCGTACTTCCCGTTCTTGTCTTTCTCGGGAAGGGCGTCGCCCAGGTCGACGCAGACCCTCGAGAGCCTCCAGAGGACTTCCGATTTCTCCTCATTGCTTTTGGCTTCCTTCAGCATCGTCTGAAGGGTATCGTAGACTTTCTGATAATCGGTTCCGGCATCGTAAAGATCGTCGACGGAAGTGAAATCAAGTGCGGCCAGGGCCGTGAGGACGGCGAGAAGCAGCACGAGCAGAGCAGCAAGTTTCTTCATTTTTCAGTCTCCTGTGTGTGGTTTTCCCAGCTTTTCCCATTCTACCATGGATTCGGCGGAGAGGGGAGAAAAAAAGCCCGGGAACCGCAGATACGGTTTCCGGGCAGGCATTCAGTTTATGCGATACGGATCAGATGACGATTCCCGCGGAGAGGAAGTACATCTCCACGGCTTCCTTCGTGTTCTTCACCAGTATGTCGTAGGCCTCCTGCGCCGTCATGGAGGTCTCGACCACCAGCATCTTCTTGAGAAGGTCGGCGTAGGCTCCGGCGTAGTCCGTCTGGTAGGCCAGAAGCGGCATGCAGACGCCTTCCGGAGTGGAGTTCTGGGCCTCGCGCACGGCCTGGAGGTCCGGATGCGACTCAAGATAGGTCTTGTATTCGCCCCATTCGGCGGCGGACACGGTGGTGGGGATGTATCCGACGTTCATGGCGAAACGTGCGGCCCATTCGTCCTCCATGAGGTACTTGACGAAGAGCCATGAGCCGTACTCCTTCCAGGGGTCGTTGACATCGGTGACCAGGATGAAGCGTCCTCCGGGCGACTGGCCGAGGTTCTCCTTTCCGGACCTGACGGTGGGAGAGGGCATGAAGCCCCAGTTGAACTGCGGGTCGCGGCTCTCGATGGTCGAGTAGGAGGAGAGGGTCTGCAGGAAGAAGGCGATCTCGCCGTTGGCGAACATGAGCCTTGCGTCCGAGGATCCGACGGACGGATCGCAGATGAGGCCTTCATCGCGCATCTTGACGACGAACTCGAGCCAGGACATCATGGCGTCCTTGGCTTCTCCTTCCTCTGCGAAGAGGACCTTGTCGGGCACGCCCGAGCGGCCGTTGTCGTTGTTGAACAGCTGGACGCCTTCGGCTGCGATGGCGAAGTTCATCGGGTCGACATGCTGGTACATGAAGAGCATTCCGCCCTTGCCGAGCTGCTCCTTCATGCGGCGGCAGGCCTCGTAGACGTCCTCGTAGCTCTTGAGGTCCTCGGGTTTCATGCCCACCTGGGCGAGCAGGTCGTAGTTGACGTACATTCCCGAGTCGGTGTTTCCGAGCGGAAAGATCTGCCACTGTCCTCCGCGGACGCAGATGGAGAAGCTGTTCTTGATGATGCGGTTGACATCGAAGTTGTCATGGTCGATGAAGACCTGCAGGGGAACGTAGAGCTCCGGGTCGTCGAAGCGCGGGTCGATCTTGGGGACGGTGTAGGTCGAGGATGTGTTTCCCGTGGCCTGGACGATGTTGGGCCTGTCGTCCACGTTGGATGTCAGGACCTTGGTGAGGATGTTGCTGGTGAACATGACGGTGACATGGTAGAGGTCCTGGCTCTTGTTGAAGTTCTCCGCCGCTTCGGCAAGGGTTTCCTGGACGACGTTCGAGACCTCATGCCACATGACCAGTTCGATGGATCCCTCGGGTGGAGTACCCTCGGGGATGTGCTGGTCCTTGTCGTAGACGGGTTTTGCGGCAGCAGCCGGTGCTGCAGGGGCTTCTTCCGCGGCCTTTTCCGAACC
>JAGABK010000002.1 GCA_017614625.1 Spirochaetales bacterium | reverse complement strand
CGAGTCCTCCGCCTACTCTCTCAAGGGCTATGACATCGCCTCGCGCATCGGCGGCTGGAGCGCCCTGTGCAACCTCAGGGACCGCTGCCAGGCCCGCGGAATCCGCCTTGCCAGCGACATGGTCCCCAACCATACCGGACTGGACAGCAACTGGATGAAGGAGCATCCCGAATACTTCATCCGCCAGTCTTATCCGCCGTTCCCGTCCTACACCTACAACGGTCCGGACCTTTCGGATGACCCGGACATCGACATCAGAATCGAGGACCATTACTACGACAGGACTGATGCCGCCGTGACCTTCCGCAGGATCGACAGAAGGACCGGAGAAACCTCGTACATCTTCCACGGCAACGACGGAACAACGATGCCCTGGAACGACACTGCACAGCTTGATTTCCTCAACCCCGTGGCAAGGGAAGCCGTCATACAACAGATAATGGAAGTGGCGCGCAACTTCCCCGTCATCAGGTTCGACGCCGCCATGACGCTGGCCAAGCGCCACATCAGAAGACTCTGGTATCCCAAGCCGGGAACGGGCGGGGACATAGCCGGAAGGACCGGACACGCCATGACGGACGAGGAGTTCTCAGAGCGCATCCCGCACGAGTTCTGGCGTGAGGTCGTGGACAGGATCCAGGCAGAACTGCCGGACACCCTGCTCCTGGCCGAGGCGTTCTGGATGATGGAAAGCTACTTCGTCCGCACCCTGGGCATGCACCGCGTCTACAACAGCGCCTTCATGCACATGCTCAAGAACCAGGACAACAGGAAGTACCGCGACATGATCAAGGCCACCCTGGAGTACGACCCGGACATCCTCAAGCGCTACGTGAACTTCATGAACAATCCCGACGAGGATACGGCAATTGCCCAGTTCGGCGACGGCGACAAGTACTTCGGAGTCTGCACACTGCTGGCGACCCTGCCGGGCCTGCCCATGTTCGGACACGGACAGATAGAGGGCTTCCGCGAGAAGTACGGAATGGAGTACCAGAGGGCCTACTGGGACGAGAAGCCCAACGAGAACCTGGTCGAGGAGCACAGGCGCCGCATCTTCCCTCTTCTGAAGATGAGACGCCTCTTCTCCGAATCCCGATTCTTCCAGTTCTTCGACGTGCACGACGGCAACGGGAACGTGCTCGATTCGGTCTACGCCTACACCAACGGCGACGAGAACCAGATGACGCTGGTCATCTACAACAACCAGTACGAACGGGTAAGCGGATGCATCAGCCGCTCGGTCCCCAAACTGGTAAAGGACGGAGGCGAAAGGCATCTTGAAACCGTCTCCCTGGCAGAGAGCCTGCGTCTCAAGCGCGGAGTCAGGAGGTTCCTCGTATACAGGAACTTCAACAACGGAAAGACCTATCTCTATCCTTCGGAGAAGCTGTTCAACGAAGGCCTCGTGATGTCCTTCAATGGCTATGAAACCAAGGTTTTCACCAACATCTACGACGTAGAGGACATCGACGGCGTCTACACCCGCCTGTACGAGAAGTACGAGGGACACGGCATCACGGACCTCGACCACGAGATCAGGATGCTCTATCTGGAGCCGTTCTTCGAGGCCGTTGAGCCGGTGAAAGGCCAGAAGTTCTTCAAGGACATGAAGGCCGTCCTCCAGGGCAGGGTCACCCAGTCCAACAGGCGCAACATCATGCAGACCCTGGGCTCCTGCTACACCTACATGGAGGAGTTCGACTCCCTGTTCTCCAAGATCGGACTGAACATGCACATCATGAAGCCCCAGAACGTTCTGGACCTGCTGGCCCGCCTTGAGAAGGTCTGCTCCCTGGACGTGTTCTCCAACGCCAACACGATCCTGGATACGGACATGGCGGTCATCGCCGCGGCGTCCTTCCTGGTGCTGCCCTTCGTCTCCGCCAGGGCCACGCTCGCCGAGGCCCTGAAGACGGCCCGCATCCTGCAGCTTGACCGCTTCTTCGAGACAAGTTCCCCGGTGACATCCCGCTGCGCCCTGCTGGTCTCGGACTGCGGCTGCGACATAGAGGCCCTGCTGAAGGACGAGTCGTTCCTGTCGCTCATCGGCGCCAACGAGTACCAGGGCGTGAGATGGTTCAGGGGCGAGGCCTTCCAGGAGTGCATGTACCTGGCGCACTTCTCGGATGCGGTCAACTCGGAAAGCGAGCCCGGCCCGAAGGAAGAGGACAGGTACAGGAAGTCGATAGACAGCTGGCTCAGGCGAGCGGCAGGCGCATCATACAGATTGGACAATCTCTGAAACTAGACATATGTTCCCAATGGAAATATAATCTTGAACCATGAAGACATGGTTGACTTATATTGCCGCTGCGGCAATGGGACTTGCCTTTGAGTTCACATTCAAAGACAGCACGGTGCTGATGACCGGCATGAACTTCATGGCGAACCTCGTCATGAGGATGGGAATCTTCATCGTTTTCCCGCTCGTGCTCGCAACAATGGCCTCGGGAACCGCATCCCTTTCCAGAAAGCGCGGAGACACATCCTTCGTGTGGCTCTCAAGCATTTTCTGGGCGATGTTCACATCCGCCATTCTCTCGGTCGCGGCGGCCCTGATGTTCAGACTCCTTCCCGCAGCCTTCCCGGCCACCTCCACGATCCCCTCGACGGCGGAGCAGGCGGACGCCATCTACCAGACGCTGTCCACCTCCACCACCTCGCGCCTTTCCGCAGCCAACCCGTTCTCGATCAACGCCTTCCTCAACCTCTTCAAGTCAAGCGACTGTCTTCTTCCCATAGCCGTCCTGGCGCTGGTCCTCGGCTACGCCCTCAGGCCCACCTCTGAGATAATCAGGCCTGCTTACATTACGCTCAACTCCTTCAGCGAGGCCATGTTCCGCCTTGCCAAGACCGTGGCACGCTTCATGTGGATCGGAATCTTCTTCATCTCCGGAATGTGGTTCCAGACCATCCGCGAGGACGGATCCCTTGCCTCCGCTTGGAAGTTCGTCATCCTCGTCTGCGCGATCTCGTTCGGAATGATCCTCGTGGTAATCCCGTTCGTCTTCGCCCTGTTCACCGGCTTCAGACGCAATCCGTACAGACAGATCAAGAGGCTCTTCTCCGCAGCAACCGCGGCGTTCTTCTCGAACAACTACATGTTCGCCCAGTGCGCCCTGTACACAGACTGCAGGATCAACCTCGGCATCCAGAAGAAGGTCGTCGCCACGGCCCTTCCCGTCCACAGCCTCATAACCAAGGGCGGAAGCGCCCTCGTCTCCACGATGTGCACCTGTTCGATCATCTACGCCATCAACGGAGCCCTTCCGACCACGATCCAGACGATCACCATCGCCCTGGCCTGCACGCTGGCAAGCTTCATCTGCTGCCTGCACGCCGGCTACGAGGTGGTCTTCGTGACGACGTTCGCGCTCAGCCTGCTGAACATCAAGCTCTCCGGCGCCGAATTCGCCATCTTCGGAGTCCTTCCCCTCGTGAACGGAATCGCCCTTCTGTTCGATGTCGTTCTCGCGGGTCTGGGCACAGGCTTCACGGCCTGCCATCTCAAGGCTGACTGTCTTGTCAGAAGCAGGGACAACGTCTGATGAACAGCAAGGCCGCACGTTTCTCATTCCTTCTCTTCCAGCTACTGGTGTTCATCCTCGGAATCGGAATCTGCATCTTCGGAATCGTCAGGACCGATGACACCGAGGCCATCTACCGCTACATCTGCGCCGTGGCGAGGATAATCATCCTCCTTCTCATATCCGCCACCTACTTCAAGATGAGCGGCTCGACCTTCAGCCAGGGCAGCTCGTTCATGATGCTCTGCATCTTCTGCCTGTCGTTCGCAGAACTGCGCGTCATCTCCGACTTCACGCTGCTGACGGGAATCAGCATCATGCCTCCCAGGGCCATAGTCAGGACGCAGCTTCTTTCGCAGTTCCTCCTGCACATATGCCTCATAGGCTACGCCGTCTATTACCAGAACAGCGAGTACACCACCAATTCACGCTTCCTCCTGCTGGGAGTCGGAGCAACGGTTTTCCTCTCGCTGGTCATCCCGTCCTCGCAGACCCTTCCTGGAATGTGGACCCACACGGCACCCCTTCTCGTCCTCTCGGTCCTGGCTGTCGTGACGCTGTTCACGCACTTCGTCCTGACGACATCTGAGCCCACCACGGCCGGAGCCATACGCCATGTGTCCATCATGCTCATGGTGGTCGGCAACTTCATCGGAATAGTATTCTCCGGCATGACGTTCATCATCGTGGGAACGTCGCTGTTCGTCGTAGGCGGCATCCTTGCCGTGACGGTCACATTGAGGAACTCCGTTATTCTCTGATCTTGGACCTCAGTCCTCCAGAAGCCTCTCCGACATCGCCCTCATGGCCTGGGGGTCGACCTTGAACATCTTCCTGTCGTATGTCAGCAGTCCGTTCACCTCGTGCTCGACATCGGACACCTGGGTGTAGATCGATGCCGCAAGGCCCTTCTTCTTCGCAGGAATGATCTGCTTGTCGTAAAGCCTGACAACGGCCCTGGTGAGGGTCTCCGTGCTCCTGTAGTTCCTGTAGGAATTGGCCTTCTTGTCCGTCGGGTCCGTCTTCATTCCGAATCCGCCGAACTCCGACAGGATCACAGCCCTGCCGCCCTTGTCGGCCCTGTACCTGTAGGGCCTGAAGTAGACGTGGAGGCTCCTGAAGTCCCCGATTCCCTGGTCGTGCCAGCCGGAGGCATGGTCGATGGTGCGGCTTGAGTCCTGCTTCCTGATGTCGTTGCATATCCTCTCGGAGTCGAACTGGCCCCAGGCCTCGTTGAACGGAACCCACATGGCTATGCAGGTGCAGTTGAAAAGGTCCTCGATCGTCGCGCGGGTCTCCTCCTCCCAGACGAGCCTGGCCTTCTCATCCGACCTTGCGAACTTGTCGTACTGGTCGTCCTTGAGGAAGGATCCCACGAAAAGCGGTGCCGAGACGACCTTGCCGTCGTACTTTCCGCCGCCGGAGACCATGTCCTGCCAGACGAGCATTCCCAGACGGTCGCAGTGGTGGTACCAGCGCAGCGGCTCCACCTTGATGTGCTTTCTCAGGGTGTTGAAGCCCATCTCCTTCATCCTGGTGATGTCGTCGATGAAATCCTGATCGTCCTTCGGAGTGTAGTAGCCTCCCTTGAAATAGCCCTGGTCGAGAAGACCGTGGTGGAAGTAAGGCTTTCCGTTCAGCAGGAGGCGCTTCACGCCGTCCTTGTCCGGTCCGGTTCCGAAAGTCCTCAGTCCCACGTAGGAGCGGACCGAGTCAGCTCCGACAGTTATATCGAAGTTATATAAGTAAGGATCCTCCGGCGACCAGAGGTGCGGGTTGTCTATCTTTATGTATGTGCTGCATCCTGTCGTGAACGGAACCTTCCTGCCTCCGATGGAGACCTCCCCTTCGACAGCCGAACCGTCGTTGAGGTCGACTCTCAGGCTGAAACCTTCGAGGTCCGGGATCATCTTCAGACCGGAGATGTATGTGGCAGGGACCTTCTCCATCCAGACGGTCTGCCAGATTCCGCTTGTCTTGGGATACCAGATCCCGCCGGGCTCGGAGCACTGCTTGCCGCGGGAGATCTCCTCCGCATCGCAGGGGTCCTGGACGCTCACATCAAGGTCGAACGAGGCCTTGTCCACCTCGACGGTGAACGGGAGGTATCCTCCAATGTGCTCGAAGACCTGCTGCTTGTCGATGAAGACAATGGCCCTGTAGTCCACGGCTCCGAAGTGCAGAAGCAGCTTCTCCTTTGGGAAATCCACGCCGGGGAACTCCACATGGCGGCTGTAGAGCATCGTCTCATGGGCCTGCAGCGTCCTGCCCACTCCGCTGAAATCCGATTCAGGCGAATACGGGACCATAATCGGTACGGTCTTCGCGTCATCTCCGTCGGAAAGGAATCTAAGGTCCCATGTGCCGTTGAGACACATGTAGCTGTCACGGACCATCTGCGGTCTAGGATACTCTGAAAGGGGAATGCTCATACGCCCTCCATGGCTGTTGTTCTCCGGAGAATCATAGCACGCACGCAGGATACGGGCAACTTGATTGTGGCCCCGTTTTGCCCCATAATCCAAGCATGAGACTTTTCCTTCTTCCCGCGTCTTTCTCCAAGAATTCCTCTTCCATAGAACTCAGGGGAAAGGACTACAACTACCTGGTCAACGCCCTGAGGATGAAGACAGGCCAGAAGATAATGGGACGCGACAGAGACGGAGGCCTCTGGGACCTTGAGATAACCGCAATAGGCAGGTCCTCGTGCGTCCTTTCCGTCAGGCCGGCGGAAAAGCTCAGCGCCGTGACGGACAACATCCCGGACAGGGCTCCGCTGAAGCCCATCGTGCTCTATCAGTGCCTGCCCAAGGGAAGGAAGGCCGACGACATAATAAAGAAGGCCACCGAAGCGGGAGTCAGGGACATAGTGCTTGTAAGAAGCCGCAACTGCGTGGCATCCCTCGAGGGCAAGGAGGAGTCGCGCCTCTCGCGCTACGACGCCATAGTCACCGAGGCAATCCAGCAGAGCGGATCGGTGGTTCCGACGAAGGTCGAAGGGGTCATCGACATCAGGGACATCCCGGAGGATTTCGAGAAGAGAAGCGGCGGCCTGGAAAGGCTTGGTCTCGTTCTTCACCAGACGCGTCTGAAGGAGGACCAGGCGGACCTTTTCGCCTGCGTCAGGGGCTTTGAAGGAATCACTGCAATAGTGGTCGGACCGGAAGGCGGACTTGAGGAAGAGGAGTGTCTTTCGCTCATGGACTGCGGCTTCAGGGCCGTGCTCCTCAAAACCAATATACTAAGATGTGAAACCGCCTCGATTTATGCGATCGGAGCCATCCAGACGATACTCGAATCCGACTGTCAATAAGTTGTGCATAACTGTTTACAAAACCACGTTTTCCGGGGGTTTCGGGAACTACAGAAAGCAAATAAAACTTATATAACTTTTAAACAGGTACATCCCCCGACCTGAAACAATAAGTCGTTATATTAAAAAGAATTATTTTTTACTTCTCACATGATTAGTACCAAGATGGGAATGATATGTCCGTGCCGTGGAGACAGGTGTTTGACAGCCCTTCCACAACCCCTGTGCATAACTTGTGCAATAGTGTGTGTAAAAAAGACCCGGCGAATGGCCGGGCCGTCATAAATTCTTATTATGAAAGAACCTGCCCGGAGGCAGGTTCAAAGTATTGAAAAACAGCAGGAAACTAGAAATTCACTACTCTGACGGAAGTGCCCGGAGTGTCATTTTCGACTTCGTTCTCATAGGACTGGAGGAACTCGTAGGCGGCCTTGGCAATGGGGTCGTAGACCACATCGGCCAGGGGCACTTCATCCGCATCCATCCTTGAGAGATACTCGTTCCTGACGACGACTCTGAGAACCTCCGCGCGGATGCCGGTGGATGCGTACTGCGCTGCGAAAGCGTCGACGTTCATGTCGGTGAACTCGGGATGGGCATCGACGAATGCAGCTGCCGCATTGTTCTCGATAAGCTCGGTATAGGCGTCCAGCTCGTCGTCCTCGACATAGAGCTCATCGACCGGATGGTCGGGTTCGACTCCGACACCGTGGATCGTGTCGCCGGCAGGTCCCACGAAATTGGCGGTGGTCACCGATGTGTATCCCGTTCCGAACGAGGAGATGACCTGCATGACGCCCTTTCCGTATGTGGTTGTTCCGAATACGCTGGCCCTTCCGGTGTCCTTGAGCGCAGCCGTGAAGATCTCGGCCGAGCTTGCTGTTCCGCCGTTGACAAGGATCGCCACTTCGACGTCCTCGTCGACAAGAAGCCTGTCGGTGGCCACGTAGGTGACGTTCCTGGACGGATCCTTGTAGGAGACGGAGAGGAGCTTGGAGCTCTTCACGAACATGTTCGCGATCTCAAGTGTCGCATCCACGTCTCCGCCGGGATTGTCGCGGAGGTCTATCATGAGCTTCTCCATTCCCTGGTTCGCAAGGTCCGTCAGGGCCTCGCCGATGGACTGGGTGGTGCTGCTCGAGAACTCGAGGATCCTCAGATAGGCGGTGGTGTCGTCGAGCATGGAGTACTCGACGGTGGGAACGGTGATCTTCTCGCGGACCAGCGAGATCTTGAAGACCGTCTCCTTTCTCTTGATCGTCAGTTCGACGGAGGTTCCGACGTCGCCCTTCATGAGGTGGGCGCAGTCATTGGCCTCCATGTCCACGACGGACTGTCCGTCGATCTCGATGATGTAGTCGCCGGCCTTCAGTCCGCCCTTTGCGGCAGGTGTTCCGGGGAAGACCTGCGTGATCACCGCATAGAGGGTGCTTTCGTCATCGATGTCCTGATAGTCGACATATGTCTTGGAAAAATAGATTCCAAGGCCGCCGTAGGTACCTGAAACCTCTTCCGCATAATCATCGGATTCGTCGGCCGTGACATAGTAGGTGTACTTGTCGCCAAGGGCTTCGAACAGTGCGTTGGCCATGGCGTCGTAGACTGCATCGTAGTCGATGTCGTAAAGGAAGTTCTGGTTCACGTACTGGTACAGCCTCTCGAGGGTCGCCATGTCGCGGGAGATGATCTCGGATCCTGTCGAATAGGAGGTTCCCCTGGTGGACGAGAACGTGACTCCGGAGGAATTGGACCTCGTCGGCGCCGCGGACTGCGTCTGGGACTGGGGCTGCGTGTTGTTCATAAGATTCTGGAAGAACAGCTGCTGTTCTTCAGGTGTCCCGTTCGCAAAGATGAATGCGACGAGAGCGAAAAGCAAAATAAGTACTGCTGTTGTTTTCTTCATACCGCAAATATACATCTTTTCCCGCTTTCCGTCTTTCAAAACGGCCGTCAACACAGAAAATACACATTCCTTCTATATATTGGAATGTGGTATCATTCACACGTATGCAGCTGTATATTGATTTTCCGTCATGGATATCACCTCTTGTAGTTCCCTTCCTGCCCATAAGATGGTACGCCGTGATGTATCTCGTGGCGTTCGCCGTCGCATACCTGCTTTTCAGGTACCAGTGCAGGCACGGGGAGCTCAACGGCATGTCTGCGGACGACTCCCTGACGCTCTTCTGCTATACGATAGGATTCCTTATCATCGGAGCCAGGGTATTCTCCGTGCTCTTCTATGACGGGACCTGGTACTACTGGACCCATCCGTGGATGATCTTCTGGCCCTTCCGCGACGGACAGTTCATCGGTCTTCCGGGAATGAGCTACCACGGAGGCCTCATAGGCGCGGTCTTCGGCTGCTGGCTGTTCAAGAAGAAGTACAACTACAGGTTCTTCGACCTGTCCGACCATCTGATCGCGGGTATCCCGCTGGGATACACCTTCGGACGCCTGGGCAATTTCATCAACGGCGAGCTCTGGGGAAGGGTCTCCACGAAGAGCTTCGCCATGGTCTTCCCCGATGCCCCCTCCTACTCCACAAACCTCGAGTGGGTGCGACAGACCGCCGATTCCATCGGAATGAGCTACAGCGCCAATTCCATGCTCAATCTGCCGCGCCATCCGTCCCAGCTCTACGAGGCTCTTTTCGAAGGCGTGGTCCTCTGGCTGATCATCTGGTTCCTGATAAGGCCCATTGCGAAAAAGCGCAGCTCGAAGAACGGCCCGGGCATCCTGACCGGAGCTTATTTCATCGGCTACGGCCTCGCGCGTTTCATTATAGAATATTTCAGGGAGCCGGACAGCCAGATCGGTTTCGTCATCGCGCTCGGAAAGGAGACGGAGCCCCTGGCCCTGTTCAAGTCCTTCCTCAACATATCGCTCGGACAGGTTTTCTGCTTCGCCATGATCCTGGCCGGGGCGGGCGTCATATTATTCGCACTCAAGACAAAACCTGTAGTCTACCAGAAGAAGAAGGGAAGCAGGAATGCAGATAAACGAAAGGGTTGAAGCCCTCAGAAAGGAAATGAAGAAGGCAGGCCTTTCGGCCTGGATCATCAACGGAACAGATCCCCATCAGAGCGAGTACGTCTGCGACCGCTGGCACTCCAGAAGATGGATAAGCGGTTTCACCGGCAGCGCCGGAACAGTCGTCGTCACGCAGGACGAGGCCCTGATCTGGGTGGATTCAAGATATTTCGTGCAGTGTCAGGCCCAGATAGCCGGAACCGTATTCACCATGAAGAAGATAGACGGACCTGAGGCCAGTTCCCCTGTCGACTGGCTCCGCTCACGCTTTGAAAAAGGCGGAAAGGTTGGCATCTCTGCCGAGACCCTGATGATCTCGGCGAAGAAGCGCTACGAGGAAAAGGGAATAGAGATCGTGGCCATGGACGACCTCCTGGACCTCATCTGGACTGACAGGCCAGCCATGCCGGACCTTCCGGTGGAGAAGATGGACGATGACCTGACAGGCAGAAGTGTTGCGGAAAAAATCGCAGAGATAAGGGAACTGGGCAATCAAAACGGTGAGGACTACCACCTTGTCTCAAGCCTGGACGACATTGCCTGGATACTCAACCTCAGGGGCCGCGACATAGACGACACTCCTGTTTTCCTGGCCCATCTCCTCATTGGTCCTGACAGCGTGAAGCTCTTCACTCCCGCCGGACGTTTCGTCTCGGTCAAGCCGGAAGGCTACGATGTCCTTCCCTACGATTCTGTCAGCGACGTCCTTTCATCCCTGTGCAATGTCACGGTCAGGCTCAATCCCGAGCGCATCAACATGCGCATGAAGAACGCCCTGGACAAGGCGAAGGACGTAAGGCTTTCATTCGGCCGCGAATACTCCACGGACCTGAAGGCCGCCAAGAACGAAACCGAACTTGAGGGCATGAGGATCGCACACATCCTGGACGGAGTCGCTCTCGTGAATTTCCTCGCCATGGTGAAGCGCAACGAATACGACTTCACGGAGGTCTCGATTGCCAAGGCCCTTTCGGATGAACGCGAGAAGGAGGAAGACTATCTCGGACCTTCCTTCTCGACCATAGCAGGTTTCGGAGCCCACGGAGCAGTGGTACACTACAGCGCCACGGAAGAGACGGACATCCCCATCACGGGAAACGGACTTCTGGTCCTCGACTCCGGCGGACAGTACACCTGCGGAACGACCGACATCACGAGGACCCTCCTTTTCGGAGAGGCCACGCAGGAGCAGAAGGAGGACTACACCCTTGTCCTCAAAGGCCATCTCGCCCTCGCCTCCCAGGTCTTCCCAAAGGGAACAACCGGACACCAGCTCGACGTGCTTGCCCACCAGTTCCTCTGGCAGAAGGGAATGGATTACTTCCACGGAACCGGCCACGGCGTAGGCCACAGGCTCTCGGTGCACGAAGGTCCGCAGCGCGTTTCCTCAAAGCAGGGAACCGGAGCGCCGGTCGCCCTTGAGAAGGGCATGGTCATAAGCGACGAGCCGGGAATCTACAAGGAAGGAAAGCACGGACTAAGAATCGAGAACCTGATTGCAGTCACGGAAGCAATGAAGACCGAGTTCGGAGAGTTCTACACCTTCGAGGTGCTGACCTGCTGCCCGTACGAAAGGGACCTCATCGTGAAGGAGATGCTCACTCAGGATGAGATCGACGCGGTCAACGAATACCACAGATGGGTAAAAGAAATCCTCATCGACATGGTCGACGAGGATTCAAAGGAATATCTGGTTTCAGCGACAGCGCCGCTTTGATCCGTCAGTACTTCCTGCGCTTGCAGATGATCCTGACCTGCTTGTAAAGGCCTTCGCCCTCGCTCTTGGTCTCTATTCCGGTCACATCGTTCAGTGCGGTGTGGACAAGTCTTCTCTCATACGGATTCATCGGCTCGAGGAGGCGCGACCTTCCGGTCTTGCGCACCTGCATGGCAGTCCTGTACGCGTTCTTGATGATCTGTTCCTCGTGGCGGATCCTGTAGCCTTCGGAATCGACGATGATCTTGCGCTCGGAATCGATGTTGCCGGCGTAGACGTTGGCGAGCACCTGGATGGCGTCGAGGTTCTTTCCCTTGCGTCCGATGATGATGTTGGACGACTCGCTCTCGATGTCGAGGTTGACCTTCTTGCCCTTTCTGGAGCTCACGGTCGTCCTGGACTCGTAACCCATGTGTGCGACCATTCCGTCGATGAACTCGCAGACCTTCGTCTCAAGCTCCTCGTTGGGCTCGAGGTCCTCTTCCTCCGGCTCCTCTTCCTCCGTGTAGTCGTTCTCCTCGAACGGCTCTGCGGGAAGAACGGGCTCCTCTTCCTCCGCCTCGCTGTCGATGTGGACGCGGATCTTGACATTGGCCTTCTTGAAGAGGCCCCTGCGTCCGTTGTCGAGGATCTCCACGTCGAAGTCTTCCCTTTCGATGTGGAGCGCTTCTATCGCCTGGTTGATGGCGTCCTGTTCGGTTTTACCTTCAAAATCTCTAGTCATTATATCCCTCTGTGTTATTTCTTCTTGTTGTTCCTGGCCTTGTCTTTTGCGGCCTTGGCCTTGGCTTCCTCGAGCATCTTCAGCCTTTCCTGATACTTCCTTACCGCTGCGGGCTCATTGGAGTTGTCCCCTTCCTTTTTCTTCTTGTTGAAGGCGTTGGGGTCTTTCCTGAGCCTTGCGTTGGTGTAGAACTGCTGGAGCATTGACAGCACGTTCTGCACGGACCAGTAGAGAAGCAGTCCGGAAGGTGCGCTGTAGAGCACGAAGAAGAAGATGACCGGCATTGCGTAGGTCATGAACTTCATTGCTCCGCCGCCCTGCGCGCTGCCGGGAGACTGCAGCTGGGTGATCTTCATCGAGAAGATCATGCTGGCGGTGTAGAGGATCGGCAGCAGGTGGATCTCGTTTGTTCCGAGAAGCGGGATCTTGAAGCCGAGCGTGGCGATTGTCTCAGGCACGGACAGGTCGGGAATCCAGCCGGGGATGAACATGGCGCCGCGGAGCTCGAAGTGCCTGTTCAGAAGTCCGTACATGGCGATCAGGATCGGGAACTGCAGCAGCATGGGCAGGCATCCTCCGAGAGGACTGACTCCCTCCTGCTTGTAGAGGGCGGCCATCTCCTGGTTCTGCCTCTGCGGATTGTCCTTGTACTTCTCCTGGATCTCCTTCTGCTTGGGCGCAAGGGCCTGCATCTTCGCAGTGGAAGTGAGGCTCTTCTTTGACAGCGGCCAAAGGAGGATCTTTATGATGATGGTGAGAAGGATGATTCCGATACCGTAGTTGGGAACGATCTTGTGCAGGAGCGTGAGAGCCCACTTGAGGATGTTCTCAAGCCACTCGAAGATCGAACCGCTCTCGATCGCATTGTCCAGGTTGGTGTTCTTGAGGCCCCATGCGTTGTCGTTTCCGTTGTAGTAGGAATTGAGGTACTTCTTCAGCTGCGGTCCTGCATAGAAGTAGATGGTGTCGTTGGAGTTTCCTTCCGTCAGAGGTCTGGCCACATACAGGTTGTTCAGCTGGGCAATCGATGTCCCGGTGTACTGGGTCGCCATGTATTTGTAGTCCAGGGTATCGTCCGCAGGCATCGCGATGACCGAGAAGTATTTTCCCGTGAGGCTGATCCACTTGAGCTGCGCGGAAGTCTCGAACTCACCGTTGGAGAACTTGACGACCTTCTTCTTGAGCTTTCCGTTGTTCTGGTAGGTCTCGATGTAGACGCGGCGGTAGTTGTAGGCGTTGTTCTTCATCTCGGTGAAGGCAGGTCCGATCTGCGGCTCGAATCCGATGGTGTAGGAATAACCGTCGGTGTTGAGTCCCGAGAATCCGCTCTCGCCCGAAATGTCGACGTTGACCGCGAACATGTACTCGCCTTCCTTGAACTCGAACGTCTTGGTTATCGTGAACGACTTGCCCTTGGAATCCTTGTAGGTGTTGGTGAAGATGACTTTCTTTCCTTCGATCCTGTATGCGAACACATCCAGGACGGGCTGCGAGAGGTCGTTGCCCCAATAGAGCAGGAATGCGTTGTGTCCCTCTCCCCTGAAGACGAGGTCGACCTTCTCTCCGTAGGCGTCGGCGTGCTCCTTCATCATCATCGATGAGACGCTGGCTCCGACGGGATCGAACGTGATGGTGAACAGGTCTGTCTCGTACACGAATTTCTCCGTGTTCCTGTTGGTTCCGGTGGATTGCATGGCGGAATTGGTCTGCGGAGTCAGTTCGGCGATAATAGCCTCCTGCTCGGTCCTTTCGGCATCCGCGGCTGCGAGCGCCTCCTCGGGCATGGTGACCTTTTCCGTCTTATTGAAAATTGCATTCTGGACTATCATGCTCACGGCGATGACGATGACAACCAGAATTATTGCCAGAATCGATTTCTTATCCATTATTTTCTCCCTGACAATGGATCGTCCTCCATATACGGAAAAATCAGCTCTTCAACGAGCCGCTTGTCCTGAGGAGGTCTATCAATGCTTTTTCCCTGTCTTCATATGAAAGATTTCTTTCTTTCGCAGGATAGATTACAACGGCGAAATCCCGGCCTTCCGAAATCATCTCCATGTTTGTCCGGAAGATCTCCTTGATCTGCCGGCGGATATGGTTCCTCACGACGGAATTGCCATAGTGTCTTGCAGGAATGACGATGATTCTGCTGTAGGAAAGATCGTTTTCCGCCACATACAACTTAAAGCAGGAAAGAGAGTACCTTTTTCCTGCTTTGAATACATTGTCAATATCTGCTTGTAATCTGATAATCTGCTGCTTAGTAAGGCTTCTTCTCATCAGAGACTGTGAGGCTGTGTCTGCCCTTTGCTCTTCTTCTTGCCAATACAAGACGGCCGCCCTTTGTTGCCATGCGGGCTCTGAATCCGAACTTCCTGTTTCTCTTGACTTTGCTGGGCTGGTAGGTTCTCTTGCCTTTGTAACTCATGGTTTATCTCCATTTATATCGCTTAAAGCGGGATTTTCGTTTTACCGGCATTATTCACCGGGCACTTGAGTATAGATTTTAAGATAGTATTCGTCAAGTGGTGTCTCTATTTATGTATATATGTAACTATTTTGCTGAGATTGATTTCCGGAAAGACGCCGCTGATGTTCTTGAGAATCTCCCTCGATTCCAGCCTGATCTTGGCAGCCCTGGACGGATGGTCGCACGCCACATAGAGAACGCCTTTCTCTATCTTCTCGCACCTTGCATGTTCGGCGGTCTCCTTTCCGACAATGGAGCTCCAGTGGATTATCACCTGGTTCTCAGGCTTGTCCAGATCGATGTTGAAACGGTCCAGGACCTGGTCCATGAAAACGCTTCCGACCACCGGATCCTCGGAGGCGAGAGGCTTGTAGCTGTCCTTCTTCCTACGTTCTGCCATTAATGAATTCCCCGTCCTTCACAGTATAAGTCAGACTTCCTTCCTTGTCCAAATCAATGAATGAACCGAAGTATTTCTCCTCCGGAAGGAAAGTAAAGAAGGCCTGATTATAATATCCCAGATATGACAGATACCTTGATCTTTTCTGTGCATCAAGCTCCAACAGGACATCATCCATAAGGAATATCGGATCAAGTCCTGTCTTCTGCCGGAAGAAGGCGGCCTGCGCCGAACGCATCACCAGGGACGAAAGACGCATCTGTCCGGTGGACGCTCCGCTGACGAAAAGACCGTTTCTGTTGGTGATCACGAACCTGTCGCGGTGGGGTCCGCTCGTGGTGGTATTCATCTTCAGGTCAACCTCGCGCTGGTCGAAGAGCTTTCCGATTATCATGTCCTCGGTCATGTCCTCGTCCCAGGAAGGACGGTACGAGATCTTCATTCCGCTTTCCTCCAGGGAGACTGCATCGTAGATGTCGGGGAAGATGGCGGAGAATGCCTTGCAGACCTTGCTGCGGGCCTTGATCAGGGGAATGCCGCAGACAGCAAGTTTCTCGTCGTAGATGTCAAGAAGTTCGGTCCGGCGGTCCTTTATAGCTGCGTTGCGGTGCTTGAGAACAGTCTTGTAACGCCTGAGGTCGTCGAAGAAGACCGGGTCGTACATGGTCATGGTCTGGTCGAAGAAACGCCTTCTGTTCTCAGGCTCTCCCCTTACGAACTCGATGTCGTCATGTGAGAAGACAATGCAGGGAAGGCAGTAGATGAGTTCCTTCCTGTCGCGGATCTCCTTTCCGTCCAGACGTATGTGCTTCTCGCCGTCCTCGAACGAGATGTCTGTCTTCCTCTCGAGTTCCTGGGAGTCGGTGAATACGGATGAAAGACGGAAAAAACCTGTGCCGTAGGTGACAGCTTCCCTGAGGTTCTGGGTCTTGAAGGAACTTCCGTAGCAGAGGATGTAGACGGCCTCGAGAAGATTGGTCTTCCCCTGGCCGTTCTCACCCTTGAGTATTATCTGTTTCGCACAGGTATCGATCTCATGGCTCCGGATGTTCCTGAAGTTCTCCAGAACCAGTCTGCGGATAAGCATTATGTCAGTTGAGGTTCATCGGCATAATGACATGCAGGTAGTCGCGTTCGGGTTCGGACTTGACCGTGAACGGTCTTCCGGGCTCGCTGAACTCGATCCTGACTTCCTCGCCGTCCATGACCTTGAGCGGGCTGAGAAGGTAGGTGTAGTTCATGGCGCACTTCTGCGGTTCGCCTTCGTACCTGCACTCGATCTCTTCCCTTCCGGCTCCGACGTCGCTTTCATCGCAGTAGACGGTGAGTCTGTCGGAATCGAACTCGAGGATGATCTTCTTGAACTTGTTCTCTACAAGCAGCGAGACTCTCTTGAGGGCGTCGCTGAGTTTCTCGATGTTGACGATGCAGACCTTGGACTGGCTCTCGGGGATCACACGTCTGTATGCGGGGAAATCGTTCTTGATGAGGGACGAGGAGATCGTGCAGCTTCCGAACCTCAGGGAGATGGAGTTGGCTCCCACGTTGATGGAGAACTCGCCTTCGCCCAGGGAAAGCTTCCTGATGAGGTTGAGGAACCTGCTGGGAACGGTGGCCTTCGGGAAGTCGGGGATCTCGCCCTCGATCTGCCTGTTGATGTAGGAGAGCCTTCTTCCGTCGGTTCCGACCATGATGAGCGAGGATCCGTCCTTCTCCAGGAGAGCTCCGTTCATGGCGTACTTGGACTCGTCGTCGCTGATCGCGAAGATCACCTGGTTGATCATGTCGGTGAAGTCCTTCTGGGAGACCTTGAAGTAATCAGACTCGTCTCCGAACACCAGTGCGGGGAATGCGGAGGCCTCGATCGTCCTG
>JAGABK010000181.1 GCA_017614625.1 Spirochaetales bacterium | reverse complement strand
GATCCTTGCAGTGGTGAAGGAGGTCGAGAACGCCGATATCGAGGCCCCGGCCGCCGAGGAACTCGCCGCCGACTTCCTCGACCCCGCCACTCTCAAGGGCTCCAAGGTCAAGAAGGTCAAGTCCTCCATCTACGGCGCCACCGAGTGGACGCTGAAGAACGGTGTGAAGGTCGTCCTTTTCCCTACTGATTATGAGAAGGACCGCATCACTTTCAATATCTACAGGATGGGAGGCTCCAGCCTCATCGAGACCGAAGACCTTCCTTCGTTCGAGAGCAACCTCTACTCCATGTTCTCCGACTACAACGGCGTGTCGGACTTCACCGGATCGACCGTGAACAAGATGCTTGCCGGAAAGCAGTGCGGCACCAGCGTCAACATTTCCTCGCTCAACAACGGCATTTCCGGTTACTCCACCCGCAAGGACCTCGAGACCGCGTTCCAGCTGCTCTACTTGAAGTATACCGACCCCCGCTTCGACCCGGATGCCTTCGCCCAGGCCGAGCAGACCCTGCGCGCCATCATCCCGAACCTCGTGAACCAGCCCAACTACAAGCTCCAGAAGGAGCTCTACGGCACGGCTTACGACAACAATCCCCGCAACGTCCTCATCAGCGAGGAGGTGCTGGACAAGGCCAGCCTTGAGACCATCGAACGCGTGACCCGCGAGCTCTTCAAGGATGCCGCCGGCGCTACCTTCATCATGGTCGGAGACTTCGTGATCGACGATGTCAAGCCCTTGATAGAGAAATATATAGGCAGCCTTCCGAAGGGAAAGAAAGCCCCGAAGTGGATCGACCGCAACGAGGACATCACCCGCAAGAACGTCCTCAACGACTTCTCCGTCGACATGCAGACTCCGATGTCCACCGCCGCCCAGATCTACCGTCTGGACGACAAGTACACAGTGGAGAACTCCATCGTGTACAGCGCTCTCGAGTACATCCTCAACATGCTCTATGTCGAGACACTTCGCGAGGATGAGGGCGGCACCTACGGCGCCAGCGTGAGCGCCGCGCTCAGCCGCGAGCCCAAGCAGTACGGCATGCTCCAGGTGGCTTTCCAGACCAATCCCGACTCGGCCGACAAACTCCGCACGCTTGCCAAGGACGGCCTCCGCGGCATCGCCGAGAACGGCCCTACCGCCGAGCAGTACGACAAGACCTACAAGAACCTCGAGAAGAACATCCCGGAGCGCCGCATCACCAACAGCTACTGGATGAGCGCCATCAAGAACTGGTACGACCACTCCGAGGACGTCGACAAGGAATACGAGGCCGCGCTCAAGGCCCTCACTCCCGAGAAGATCAAGAACCTGGCCGCCCGTCTGCTCTCCGAGGGCAACCTCGTGGAGGTCGTGATGCGTCCGGACAAGACCGGCGAAGCCGAATAGCATCAACTTGAAATGACGTCTGAGACCAAGACCAGAATCCACCGTAACGGCCTGAGATACAGGATTGTGCATTTGCATGCCGACCCTTGCACAAGGCTCTCTTACAGGAAAGTTCAGATGACCGGGAAGGAGAACATCCCCGAGGATGCCTCGGTCATAATCGCCCCCAACCACAGCAACGCGCTGATGGACGCCCTGGTGGTCCTGCAGGCCCGCAGGACCCCTACGGTGTTCGGGGCCCGGGCGGACCTCTTCCAGAACCCGCTGCTGGCCAGATTCCTGACTTTCCTCAAGATACTGCCGATGGTGCGCAAGCGCGACGGTATCAGGAACGTGATCAAGAACCTCGACATCCAGGAGGATATCCTCGAGGTCATAGGCGACAAGGTGCCTTTCTGCATGTTCGCCGAAGGCACGCACAGGGCGAAGCACTCCCTTCTTCCCGTGGGGAAGGGAGTGTTCCGCATTGCGGTCGCTGCGGCCAGGGCATCCCGGATTCCGGTATTTGTAGTCCCCACCGGCATTGAGTACAGCGACTATTTCCGCTACGAAGGCACGATGCTGTTGCAGTTCGGTGAACCCATCAACGTGTCGGAGTACATCGCTGCCAGGCCTGAAGCCGGCGACGCCGAACTGTACCGCGGGCTGACCGCCGCCCTGAAGGAACGGATGTCCGGTCTGTTCACATATATTCCCGATGATGAGAACTATGACGCCGTGTGGGCTTACACCAAGCTCGCTACGGTAGGGAAGAGGCGCGGGCCGCTGACGGCACGCCTGGCGGAGAACCGCCGGGCCGTGGCGTCCGTCCTGCCCGCCGACGCCCCGGGCAACGCGGAGAAACTCTCCGCCGCGCTGGACCTCGACCGCAGGCTGCACGATGCGGGCATCTCCGTCCTCTCGCTGGGCAACGGAGGACTCGGCCGTTTCCTGCTCAAGACCCTGCTCCTGCTGCTCCTGCTGCCTTTCCAGCTGTTCTGCGGCATTTTCGCCATCTTGCAGATTGCCCCTGCAGAGTATATGATACGGAAAGGCATCATCAAGGACGAGGCTTTCTTCAATTCGTTCCGCTACGGACTCTATTCCCTTGGCTGGCCCGTCTCCTTCATACTCTGGACGCTGCTAGGGACCTTCGTCTTCCGTTCAGGTTTCTGGATTTCGCTGATTGCTTCCTTCGTCCTGAGCTATCTCGCGCTTCCCGCCTTCCACCGTGGAATGGATGCATACCGCATATGGGTCTCGGACCTCAAACTCCTGTTCCGCAAGGACTTGAAGGATTCATTCCGCAAGTTCAGGGAGCTTGTCTGACTTTACCTGTACCATGAAAAAACCTAATAAAGAGCTGATATTCTGGCTCGGAGCACTGGCCCTCGGCGTAGTCCTGGGGCTTTTGCATGTCCCGGCCGTCAATGCCGTGTGCGACTTCATCGCCACGGTCTTCACCAGGCTGTTCCAGTTCCTCGCAGTCCCGACGGTGGCGCTCGCCATTATGACGACGCTCATCTCGTTCGGACGCCAGCGCAGCACCAGGAAGATATTCACGCACACGCTGACCTACACGCTGCTCACCACTTTCGCGGCGGCGCTGGTTGGCCTTGGCCTGTACCTTTTGATCTCGCCGGAGCCCATTCCGGTGGTCGGCGGCCAGGACGTGGAAAACTCCACGACATTCTATGACCATATAGTCTCCGTCATCCCGGACAATGCCGTCCGGCCCCTTCTCTCGGGCAATATACTGTCGATCCTTCTGATTGCCATTGCTTTCGGCCTTGGTATCGCATTCATGCCCGATTCCGGGCGCAAGGACGTGCTGGTCAAGGGGATAGAGGGACTTCAGGAGCTTTTCTTCATCCTGATCAGGGGCCTTATCAAGGTCCTTCCCCTGGGCATCGTCGCCTTCGCGGCACAGCTTGCAGCCCAGCTCAGCGGCGGGCTCATCCTCGGCTCGCTCGGGAAATGGACGGCCGTGATTCTCGCCGGCAACCTCACGCAGTTCTTCATCGTCCTGCCGCTGTTCCTGCTGGTCCGCGGCATCAATCCGCTGCGCGTGTTCAAGGCGATGAGCCCGGCCGTAATGATGGCACTCTTCACAAAGAGTTCCGCCGCGACGCTCCCTGTCACGCTTTCTTCCGCTGAGGAGCGTCTGGGAGTCAACCCCAAGGTCTCACGCTTCGTCCTGCCTATCTGTACCACAATCAATATGAACGGCTGCGCTGCCTTCATCCTGGTGACCTCCCTGTTCGTGATGCACTGCGGCGGCATGGACCTGAGCATCTGGCAGATGCTCCTCTGGACTTTGGTGTCTGTCATCGCCGCCGTGGGCAATGCCGGCGTCCCCATGGGCTGCTTCTTCCTGACCGTGTCGCTCCTCACCGGCATCGGCGCCCCCGTCGAGGTGATGGGAATGATACTTCCCATCTACACCATCGTGGACATGGTCGAGACCGCCGAGAACGTCTGGTCCGACTCCTGCGTCTGCGCGATGACCGACAAGGATTTGAAGGAATAAAAGATCCTACGCTCAGCATTGGATGATACAATTAAGGCTGGCCCTTCCGGGTCAGCCTTAATTGATTGGATCCTCGGACTCACTACATCGCGGCGAGTCTCTTGTAGGTGTTCAGGCGGATCTTCGCGAACTCTTCGGTCTTGGCCAGGAGCTCTCCGGCCCTGTCCGGGAAGGCCTTGTAGAGGGACGCGAAGCGGACCTCGCCCTTGAGGAAGTCCTGGAACTTGCTCCAGTCAGGCTCCTTGGAGTCGAGGATGAACGGGTTCTTGCCCTGCTCCTCGAGAGCCGGATTGTAGCG
>JAGABK010000180.1 GCA_017614625.1 Spirochaetales bacterium | reverse complement strand
TCCACAGCACATGGCTGGGCAACAAGGCCGTCTACCGCACCCGCATGGCGATCGCAGACGGAGGAGAGCTCATCGTTCTGGCCCCAGCGGTCGACAAGTTCGGTGAGGACAGGACAAACGACGCGCTCATCCGCAAGTACGGCTACAAGGGGCGGATCCACACGCTGGAGCTGCTCAATGAGAATGCCGACCTCCAGGAGAACATGGGCGTGGCTGCGCATCTGATCCACGGATCGAGCGACGGCAGGTTCAGCATCACCTATGCGGTCAGGGACATCTCGCAGAAGGAGATCGAAGATGTCGGTTTCATCCCGGCCTCATATGATGAGATGGCTGCGAAATACGACCCCGCCAAGCTGAAATACGGTTACAATACGGTTGACGGGGAAGAGGTGTTCTACATCCCGAACCCCGCGCTTGGCCTCTGGATCAACCGCGAGAAGTTCAACTCCTGAGAGTTGGGGAGAGAGAAATGAAGAAGTTTATGGACGAGGATTTCCTTCTTTACAACGACTGCGCCGTAAGGCTCTACCACGAGTATGCGGAGCAGATGCCGATCTTCGACTACCACTGCCACCTCATTCCGGCGGAGATAGCCGCGAACAAGAGGGAGCCGAGCATCACCAGCGCATGGCTTTACGGCGACCATTACAAGTGGCGCCAGATGAGGACCAACGGCTACGACGAGCGGGAAGGGGACGACTTCGCGAAGTTCCTCAACTATGCCGACACCGTGGCGCACGCCATAGGCAATCCGCTTTATCACTGGTCCCATCTCGAGCTCAGGAGGTTCTTCGGAATCGACACTCCGCTTTCTCCCGCAACAGCGCGCGGGATCTTCGACGAGGCCAACAGGAAGCTGGCCACCGATCCTTCGCTTGATGCCTACGGTATCTTCAGGAAGTTCAACGTCTACGCCGTTGGAACCACGGACGACCCCGTGGACTCCCTCGAGAGCCATGCGGCCATCAGGAAGGCCGGAAAGACCGCCACCAAGGTCATTCCCTCGTTCAGACCGGACAAGGCCATGAACATCGAGGCGGCGGGCTTCAATGAGTATATCGACAAGCTCAGCGAGGTTTCCGGTGTATCGGTTTCATCTGCTCCGGATGTCATGACAGCCCTCTCCAGAAGACTGGACTGGTTCGTGGAGAACGGATGTCTGGCTTCCGACCATGCCGTGATCGTCCCGCCTTACGCTCCCGCGACGGACGCCAGGGTCAATGAGATCTTCCTCAAGGCGCGAGCAGGGCAGACGGTGACTGAAGAGGAGGCCGAAGTCTACAGGACATACATCCTCATGTCGCTGGCAGAGGAGTACGCAAGGCGCGGAATCGCCATGCAGCTTCACATGCAGGCCTCGAGGAACAACAACAGCCGCGGTTTCGCCGCCCTCGGTCCGGACACGGGCTATGACGCGGTCACCGACAGGGAGATCGCCCACAACCTCTCCAGGTTCCTGGACACCCTGGACGGACGCGACGCCCTGCCCAAGACGGTCATCTACTCGCTTAACCACAAGGATTACTATCCGATAGGGACGCTCATGGGCTGCTTCCAGCGCGACATCCCCGGCAAGATCCAGCTGGGAAGCGGCTGGTGGTTCTGCGACCATATCGACGGCATGACCGAACAGCTGAAGGTCCTGGGAAACCTTGGCCTGCTCTCACGTTTCATAGGCATGCTCACCGACAGCCGCTCGTTCCTTTCCTATCCCAGGCACGAGTACTTCAGGAGGATCCTGTGCAACCTGCTCGGAACATGGATGGAGAACGGCGAGATTCCCGCGGACTTCGACCTTGTGGGGAACATGGTCAAAGACATCTCCTTCAACAACGCCAGAAAGTATTTCGAGGGTTGAGATTATTGTCTTTCAAATCAGACCGCAGCTTCGGCTGCGGTTTTCTGTTTGTATGGTGGGCTCAGGAGAAGATCTGGCCTGGCAGCTTGAGCTTTTCCTTGTAGGGGAAGGCTTTGTCGAACTGTTCGACATCCTTGTCATCCACGTAGTAGCCTTTGGGGGTCCGGTAGACTCCGGTGATTCCGTCAAGGTATCCGGGCTTCAGCTCGCGGCAGAGGAAGAAGGATGAGTCGGCGTCCTCGGGCAGGTCGTGGTAGCGGATTCCGAAGCGCGAGGCGTAGGTGAAGCCGCAGTTTCCGTAGAAGCCGATGTTGCCTTCGAAAAGCACCGCTCCGTAGCCGGCTTCGGCTGCCTTGGCCAGGCAGTAGTCCAGAAGGGCCTTGCCGTAGCCTTTGCGCTTGAGCGGGGGAGTAATGCAGATGGGGCCCATTGTAAGAACAGGGACGGTACTGCCGTCATCGGCCTCGATGACGGTCTTCATGAACATGTTCTGGCCTATGAGCTCTCCGTCCTTCTCCATGACGAAATCCAGTTCCTTCACGAACGCAGGGTCGTCGCGCAGCACGTGCATGACATAGTGCTCGCTGCATCCGGGGCGGTAGACGTTCCAGAACGATTCGCGTATGAGGTATTCGACTTTTGAGTGGTCTTTTTCTTCTTCGTGTCTGATTGTGAAATCGTGTTTTTCCATGGCATGTGGATTATGGCTCTTATACAGATTGGTTGCAAGGGCGTTCACGAGTGTCACGGTGGTCACGAGCGTCACGAATGTCACGAGCGTCACGGTGGTCACGGAGGGCACGAGTGTTGACGAATTTGAGGAGGATGAGGACGTTGAGGAGGATGAGGACGACGAGGAGGATGAGGACGTTGACGAAGTACGAGGAATTGCTCCTTGTAACGGTCTGCTTTTGCCGTCATAATTGGATGCTATGAGGGTGAAAGAAAGCAGGGGCTTGAGTTTTGTCATAGTGAGCGCGGTGTATGTGCTTGCCGTCGTCTTCGGATACTTCGTTTTCAATTCGGTTCCGGGTCACATCCTGAAGAGGCTGTTCATAGCCGACGTGGCCGCGACCGTGCTGGTTTTCATATTCAGCTGCATATTCGGAAACGCATCGGTGTACGACCCGTACTGGAGCGTTCAGCCCATCGTGATACTTGCGCCGTTCGCGTTCTCATCTTCCAGCGCGTCGAAGACCTTCCTGCTTGCGATGATAGTCCTTTGGGGAACAAGACTTACGGCCAACTGGGCCTACACGTTCCACGGGCTGGACCATCAGGACTGGAGGTATTCGCAGCTCAGGGAGCAGACGGGGTGGCTGTATCCTTTCGTCAATCTGGCGGGCATCCACATGTTCCCGACGCTGGTGGTCTACGCCTGCATAACGCCGGCGGTCTTCGTAATGACGGAGGACCCTCAGTTCTCGATTCTGTGCCTTGCGGGATTCGCGATCTCCACGGGAGCCGTGGTGCTGCAGCTTATCGCCGACGCCCAGATGCAGAAGTACCGCGCCGACCGCAAGACTCCGTTCATGGAGGAGGGGCTGTGGAAGTACTCGATGCACCCGAACTACCTGGGCGAGATTCTCATGTGGTGGGGCGTGGCAATCTATTCGATCTGCCTGCTGGGCTTCAGATGGTATCTTATTCTGGGTGCCGTTCTGAACAACCTCATGTTCCTCTTCATCAGCATCCCCATGGCGGACAGGCGCCAGTCGCGCAAACCGGGGTACGAGGAATACAGACAGGGCAAGAACCACCTTGTCCCGATAAGGCTCAAGAGACAGTAATTCTTTGACTCAGATGACTTTGATGACGGATCCCACTGTCGCAAGCAGGGAGCCCAGCACGACTATGACCTGGAAGGGCACCTTGCCGAAGAAGCCGCACACGGGGGACTCGAGGTTCCTTTCGCGGCGCGACTTGTTGTAGGCCAGGATTATTCCGATTCCGGTGAGGATCTGGATTATTCCCGCTAGCCTCGTGAAGCCCACGAAGCTCTGGATTCCTATCAGCGCGAGGACGAGGCTCGGCACGGAGGCCACTATCCAGCTGGGTCTGAGTCCCAGTCCGGTCTGCTCGTTGACGATGTCCCTGAGATTCAGCGTGTTGGCCCACAGCGAGGTCGAGAGCGCAAGCAGCGTGAAAAGGTATCCGACCGTGGTGACCCAGCCTCCCATCTTCACAGAGAGGTCCACCAGGGCGCCGTTCTGGGTGATGTCACTGCCGGCTCCGAGCAGAGTCATGACGGTGACAAGCAGGAGCAGCGTCACGTTGATTCCGGTGCCCGCGATTATCGAACCGCGGATCTTGCGGACATCGCCGTTG
>JAGABK010000179.1 GCA_017614625.1 Spirochaetales bacterium | reverse complement strand
CCGTCCTCGACCTTGGCGCAGATGGCCTGGAAGATGGGCTTGACCAGAGGCCATGCAGCCTCGGATCCGCCGGGCATCATGGACGGTCCCTTCAGGGCACCCTCCTCACCGCCTGAAACGCCGGTTCCGATATAGAGAAGACCCTTGGATTCGACATACTTACATCTTCTCATGGTGTCGGGGAAGTGGCTGTTTCCGCTGTCGATGATGACATCGCCGGGCTCGAGGACGCCCAGGAGCTGCTCGATGAAGTCGTCAACAGGCTGTCCGGCCTTGACCAGGAGCATGACCTTGCGCGGTCTCTCGAGGTTGGCAGCCAGTTCCTGGATGCTGTGGCATCCGATGACGTTCTTTCCCCTGGCCCTGCCGTTGACGAAGTCGTCGACCTTGCTCAGTGTCCTGTTGTATACGGCGATGGTGAAGCCCTTGGACTCCATGTTCATCACGATGTTCTCGCCCATGACGGCGAGTCCGATCAATCCTATATCTGCTTTCTTGCTCATGAATCGTCTCCTTATCTCTTGACGCGGGCGTTGCCCTTGTAGATCGACATTATCTGGTCCTCGTCCGCCGGCGTGCCGTAGTCCGTCAGGACAGTGGTCGCCAGGACGCCCGTGGCCCAGCCGTAACGTATCCATTCCTCTTCGGCCTTGCCTGCGATGATGGCATAGAGAAGACCGCCCACGAAGCCGTCTCCGCCGCCGATCCTGTCCATGACCTGGATGGGTCTGGGAAGCTCCTCGTACCAGTTGTCCCCTACGCTCACAAGAGCGCCCCAGTTGTGCTCGTTGGCGCTTACGACCTCACGCAGCGTGGTTGCATAGACCTGTGCGTTGGGATAGCTCTTCTTGACTTCGCCGATCATGCCCTTGAACTGGCCGATCTTTGCGGAAAGGTCCTTTCCGCCGGCCTCGGGACCCTTCATGCCCAGACAGAGCTGGAAATCCTCCTCGTTTCCGACGAGGATGTCGGCGATTGAGGCGATCTCGCTGAAGGCTGCCGAAAGCTCGGCCTCGCGGCCCTTCCAGAAGGAGGCGCGGTAGTTCAGGTCGAACGAGATGAGGGTCCCGTTCTTCTTCGCTTCCCTGGCAACGTCAAGGCAGAACTGCGTGGTCTCGTGCGAGAGCGCGGCGATCAGGCCCGACAGATGCAGGATCCTCACGCCGTCCTCGGCGAAGATCTTCTTCAGGTCGAAATCAGAGGCCTTGAGGGTTCTTCCGACCTCTCCGGTCCTGTCGTTCCAGACCCTGGGTCCGCGGCTTCCGTAACCGCTGTCGGCGATGTTGAACTGGTGCCTGTAGCCCCAGGCTCCGCCCTGCTCCACTTCCGGACCTGTGTACTCAATGTTCCTGAACCTGAGCTCGGCCTTGATGAAGGCTGCTATGGGGCTTTCCTTAACGAAGGTCGTCAGGACCATTGTCCTGAGACCGAGCGACGAGGAGACGTTGAGGACGTTGCTCTCGGCGCTTGTGGCCTGCATCTCGAAAACACGGCTCGTGTGTACGGGGAGCCTGTTCGCCGGCGTGATCCTGACGCCCATGCTGGTGGGGCATACGAGATCGTACTTGCTGTTTTCCCTGAGTTTCAACATATTCACTCCTCTACTGTCTTATGCAACGTGGCGCGTACAGCTCCTGCGCCCCTGTTCATGCTTTCGAAAGCGGCAACAACCGCATCCCTGAGCTCCGACTTCAGAACGTCGTAGCCCCATATGTCTTCCCTTGAAAGGATCCTGTCCAGTTCGCCGCCCCTGAGGGGAACGCCGAACCTGATGCCCGCGATGTCTGCGTGTGCAGACTCTGCAAGCGGATCCGGACTGAGCTCAAAGGCGTTCCCGTTGTCATCGACGGCCAGAAGATACCTGATCCAGGAGGCCAGGACGACCGGAATGACCTTCAGGTCCGACAGGGGAAGCCCGTTCTCCCTGTAGGCCTTTACGGTCTCGCCGAAGCGGATGGCCAGCTTCTGGCTGGTGTCGGTCGCGATCCTCTGCGGCGTGTCGGGCATGAACGGATTGGGAAGCCTCTTGAAGACGACATCGTCTATGAACGACTTCGGAGAGAGGATCCCGGGGTCCGTCACGACGGGAAGACCCTCGACGTAGCCCAGCCTCTTTATGTACTTCACGATGTCCTCGTCCTTCATCTCGTCAGAGATCTTGGTGTAGCCCAGAAGGCATCCCATGACGCTCATGGCCGTATGCAGCGGATTGAGGCACGTGCAGACCTTCATGCGCTCGACCTTCGTGACTGTGTCGCGGTCGGTGAAATAGACGCCGGCCTTCTCAAGCGCGGGCCTGCCGTTGGGGAATCTGTCCTCAACTACCAGATACTCGCACTCCTCCGAGTTGACGAAGGCGGCCACGTAGGACCTTTTGGCGGTGACGATGACATCCATGCCTTCGACGCCGTCGGCCTTGAGCATGCCGCTGACAACCGGATCGGGCCTGGGTGTGATCTTGTCGATCATCGACCAGGGGAAGGACACCTTGCTCTCATCGCACAGCCAGTCGACGAACTGCCCGGAGACCAGGCCCATGTCCGCCCATGTCCGGGCGATGGTGGAGACTCCGGTGAAGAGCTTCAGGCCGTTCTGGGAGCAGTTGTCCATGCTCACAACTGCAATCGGGAACGCTCCGGCCTTGAATCTCTCGTACAGGAGCGAGACGACCATGCAGCAGATGGTGGTGCAGTTCTCCGGTCCCCTCTTTATGTCTTCCTGCACGTAGGCAGGCGCCGTGGCGTAGCCCTTCTCCGTGATGGTGAAGCTGACCATCTGGAGGGACGGGTTGGTGAAGATCTTCACGAAACGCTTCCATTCAGGCCTCTGCGTGCTGCATACCATGGCATCGGCCACCGAAGCGCAGATTTCCTTGTCCATCGTTCCGTCGGCCTTGAGCGTGACGTTGATGTTCAGGTTGTCGTAAGGCGCGTAGCCCTTCTCCACGACCTCGGCGTCGAAACCCTCGCCGACGATGATTCCGGTGTCGGCAAGACCCCTGTCCAGAAGGTCCTGCATCCTCGCGGCCAGGAAGATGCGGAAGATGTTTCCTCCGCCGAAATGGACCCACCTCGGGGTCCTGAGGGTGTTCTCCCTCATCGAGGCGACGTCGAATCCGGGAAGCCTGTAGCCTTTTTCAGCCCAGAGCCTTGCCGTTTCCCTGTCCTGGATGCTCCTCAGATCAAGTTTCATTGAGCCCTCCGTTCACTTCTGAAGAATCGCTTCGGCATGATGTCCGATATGGTTGAAGAGAAGCTGTGCGTACTCCTCCCTGTTCTCCCTCCACAGCCTGTAGAGCCTGTCCCTGAAGCGGAAGGAGCCGTCGGCGTTCTTCTCGCTGAGAATCAGTCCGTATGTGATGTGGATGAGCTGTCTTGAATCGTTGTTGCCGAACAGGCCCGGAAGCTGGTCATCGGTCAGATTGTCGATGCAGGGGATCCTGTTCAGGTCCGTGGTGACATGATAGTAGGCAGTGGCCGCCTTGAAGGCCGAGAGCGCGTACTTGTGCACTTCCCTGTACAGGGCGGGGTCCTTCATGGCCACGAGCTTCATGGCCTCCAGCCAGTTGGTTCCGGCGGTCTTCAGGTGGAAGCGTCCGCGCGTCTCCTTTCCGGCAGACGGGAAGATGGAGAACTTGTCGGATCCGCTGTGGATCGAGATCTTGTATCCGAAATGCCTGGAGATGGCGGCGTGGATCTTCATCTCGGCGGCGAACTGCTCCAGGTCCCCTATGTAGTCGATTCCCTTCTGGAACTCGCCGCAGAAGCGCGGGGCCACGGTTGAGATGCGGACCTTGCGCCTTGCAAGTTCATTCGCCACGAAGAAATGCTGTGCCGGCAGAGTCGGCGTCATGGTCTCGTCGATGGAGACCTCGAAGTCCGCAAGCTGCACTCCGTCCCTGCAGACGGTGTTGAAGAAGATGTCCACCGCATGGTCGATGGCCTTGCAGTAGATCAGCACCGTGCGTCTGAAAAGCTCCTCGTCGAAGCTGATCGTCACGCCCTCGCCCACGTCGAAGCTCTTGTTGAGGTAAAGGGCCTCGAGCCCGGCGTTCTTCACATACCTGGCATCGACCTGTGCCTTCGAAAGGCCGTCGACGGTGTTGTCGATCTGCTCGCTGCAGTCCAGCGTTATCATGGTGCACCCGCTCTCAAGGGCGTAGGCCACTTCCTTTGCTGTCTTGACGTGGTCGCCGTCGGCGCCCCAGCCGGTCGTGAAGCCGTTGCGGAACACCGCGAAGGTGGCAGCGTCGATGACATCGGAGAACGTCCTGTTTGTCAGCGTGAGCTCGCGGATGGACTGCTGGGCGAAGACCGGTGTGATCTCGCTGTACTTCTTGAAGACCCTGATATGGCCGTCGGCAGCGATGCCCAGCCTGTCGCCTACTCCCATGGTCTTGTCCCTGTCGAGAACCCTCGACGGAGCGGTCCAGGGGAAAAGGGCCCTGAGCCTGTCGGCGTTCGCATGGGAAAGAGGAGCGAGGATCCGGGTCTTTCCGTCCGAAACGACCTCCTCCCCGCAGAAGCCCAGAGAGGGCTCGGCCACGATGAAATCCTTGTCCGGACCGGCGGCCATGAAGACGCCGTCATGAACGGATTCCCTGTAGATGTCGAATGAACGACCATCTGATGTCCTGAACATTGCATTCCTCCAACGGCGGGTGATATATCAGTTCCGCCACACTTTCCATACTAAAAGGAAATCTGCCGGAAATCAACTGAAATATCAGTGGAAATCTGAAGAAATGTGTTTTATAATTGAGCCATGCTTACCGATGTAGTCTACAACGACCTTCGCTCGAAGATACTCAGCCTGACCCTCAAGCCGGGCACGCCGCTGAGCTTCTCCAACCTCAAGCCCCGGTACGGCGTCAGCATCTCCCCCATCCGGGACGCGCTCAAGCGTCTGGAGACGGAAGGCCTTGTGGAGATCAAGCCCCAGAGCGGGACCTCCGTATCCCTCATAGACCTTGCAGGAGTGCGTGACGAGAGGTTCAGGAGACTCTATCTCGAGCTGGGTGCCATCGAGAAGGCATTCAACCAGGGGATTACAGCGCAACTCATTGAAAGATGGGAAGATAGCATACGGAAGCAGAAGGAGATGTTCGACTGCCGCGACACCGCTGCGTTCCTTGAGCTGGACAACAGCATGCACCGCCTGCTGTTCGAGGCCTGCGGGCACGAGAAGGTCTTCGACGCCATGATCTCGGCCAGCGGAAACTACCACCGCATCCGCATGGTCAGCTACCTCTTCGACGACATCTTCTCCCATGCCATTAGCCAGCACGAGGACATCCTCCTGGCCCTCAGATCCGGCTCGCCCGAGAACGTGCTCGCAATCGAGCGCAACCACATCTCGAAGATCGAGACGGAGGCTTCGGGCTACCAGAAGGCCTACCCGCAGTATTTCAAGTGATATATCAGTTCATACCGGCAGGATGCAGTCCCGCCGTAATCCTCACTCGCTCCTCAGCGCCGTCACCGGATCCTGACGCGCCGCCTTGCGCGACGGAATGAATCCGCCGATGAACGTCAGAAGCACGCACAGCAGGATAAGGACCACCCCTGCTCCCGCCGGAAGCACGGCCCTGATGCCGTCCTCCTCCGCCAGGATGCGGATGATGTTGTTGATCGGGATCTGAAGCAGCAGCGTCATGAGGATTCCTATGGCGCCCGAAAGCAGGCCGATTATGAACGTCTCGGCGTTGAACACCTGGGTGATGTTGCGCTTGGAGGCTCCCAGAGACCTGAGGATTCCGATCTCCTTGCGCCTTTCGAGCACCGAGATGTACGTGATGATTCCGATCATTATCGAGGACACCACCAGCGAGACCGACACGAACGCAATCAGCACGTACGTGATGACATCGATGATCGTGGTCACCGACGACATGAGCGTGCCCACGTAGTCCGTGTAGACGATGACCTTGTCCGTCCTGCGGGCCTCCCTCATGGACGCATTGTACTCGTCCAGGATGCGCAGGACCTCGTTCTTGCCGTTGAAATCCGCAGGATAGATCGAGATTCCCGACGGAGACGAGGAATCGGCGTACCCGAAGGCGCTCAGGTTCCCCTCGTAGGTCGATGCCGCAGAAACCGACATGGAGGCCACGATGTCACGTATCTTCTCCTCGTCTATCGCTACGGAAATGACCCTGGAAAGCTTGTCCCTGTCGAAATACACAAGGTCCTTCAGGAATTCGAAACCGGCGCTGAACATACCCGAAAGAGTCCTCGACCTTCCCGTCGCACGGACCTCGTTCACGATCGTCTGGAGCTTTTCCGCGGAAAGCTGCACGTCCTCGGGGACGAACGCATTGAGATTGATGTCCAGGACCTCCAGAAGATACTCCGGATGGAACGAGATGAAATCCGTGATGGGAATCTCCTCCAGACCGAAGCCCTCGCCGAAGGCCTTGCCCGTAAGGACATCGACATCCGGGTTCGCAAGCTGCTGCCTGACGATATCGCTCCTGGCCGCCTCCTCCATCAGATAGGTCAGGATCGCGGGGCTGTAGCAGACCCCGGAGCTCAGGAGGCCGAAAGACGTGTCCTCGGCAGGCTTCACCACTCCGGTGATGGTCAGTTCCATGGCAGAAGAAAGAAGCTCAAGCATCCTGGCGCGGTCGGACGAGATGTCCACCCACACGCCCAGGGTGCTGTTGTAGTCGTAGTGGCTGCTTGCAGGCAGGACCCTGAACGAGATGCCCAGGAAATCGGCCGGAGCGAAGACCTTGCTCCTCTGCATGCCGATTCTGGAGCTCTCGCCCGATGTGAAGCTGCTGATGCTGTCCTGAAGCACATCCTGGTCCTTGAGGCCCAGCATGTAGAGCAGCATGTCCGAGATTCCGCCGGTCTCCGAGAGGACCAGGATGCAGTCCGTGTCCTTCTCCGGCCACGACCCGGCCAGAAGCTCGTAGGCATCCATGTACAGGTCCTCTTCCGAAGGAAGGACCCTGAACATCTCGCCGAACGAATACTCAGAAAGCAGGCTCGCCCAGCTGCTGAGCGAATCGAGTCCCAGCGACGAAATCATCTGGTTCGGATTGACCTTGGTGTACCCCATATCCGACAGCCTGTAGATCTCCGGCGTCACGTCGTACTCGTACTCCACCGCCCTCGTGTACTGCTCTATCCCGCTCTGTCCGCTCTCGAAATAATCCTTCAGGGCCCCCAGGTCGTTGTTTCGCGCCGATGCCAGCACGCGCCCCATCATCTGGGTCTCCCTGATGCGGACCTCATCCGTGCTCTCCTGGCTCTGCGTGGAAGCCGCCTGGGCCGTCTGTGTTGTCCGGACAGCCGTCTGTGAGGTTGCCTGCGTCGTCTGAGACGTCGTATTCCCCGCCTGGCTTCCCGTTGTCCCGGACGATGTCCCTGATGTTCCCGATGACGTTCCGGAGGACGATGTCCCCGAATACGACCCGTAGGAAGAATCGAACGAGAACGCCGAGGACGAGATTGTCAGCGGATACTCGCTCAGCGACTCTTTCTCTATCCTGCGTATGTAGTTGTTCGCTCCGTTGGAGAGCGACAGTATCAGTGCGATTCCTATGATTCCTATTGAAGTCGCTATGGCAACCAGTATGGTTCTTGCCTTCTTCGACCAGAGGTTCGACACGGAAAGCGAGAAGGATGTCGCGAAGGACATGGAGGGCTTTCGCTGCTTCTTCGGTGCCTCTTGGTGGCGCATAGTGGACTCAGTGGTTTCAGTGAACTCGGTGGTTTCAGTGGACTCAGTGGTTCCAGTGGTTCCAGTGGTTTCAGTGACCTCAGTGGTATCAGTAGCCTCCCCACCCTCCGAATCATACGGGTCCGAATCCTCGATCACCTGCCCGTCCTTCAGCCTTACCACCCTCGTGGCGTATCTTTCCGCAAGGTCCGAGTTGTGCGTGACCATTATGACCAGATGGTCCTCCGACACCTGCTTGAGAATCCTTATGACCTGCTCTCCGGTATCGCTGTCCAGAGCTCCGGTGGGCTCGTCGGCCAGAAGGACCGCAGGTTCGTTGACCAGGGCGCGGGCTATTGCCACACGCTGCATCTGGCCGCCTGAAAGCTGGTTGG
>JAGABK010000178.1 GCA_017614625.1 Spirochaetales bacterium | reverse complement strand
TGCTTGTCCTGTCTGATGTTGATTCCTTCCAGATCGACCTTGATTGATACCGTGTCGATATCTTCTTCCCGCTCCCTAACGAGTAGAACGCACGTCTCAACATGCCCCGTCTGAGGGTAGAAGTCGAACATCCTCAGGCTCTCCGCCCTGTATCCCAGTTCGGAAAGGCGCTTGACATCCCGGTGGAGCGTGGGAGCATAGCACGAAACATAGATTATCCTTGACGGGTTCCATGAGGCGATCATCTGCGGCACGGCTTTGTCCAGCCCCACCCTGGGCGGGTCGACTATCACCGTGTCCACCGAACGTACCTTCGGGTTCCACTTCTCCACCGGTGAGGTGAAGAAAGAGGTGCTCTTCAGATGCTTCTTCGCGAGGGCAAGGCAGGCCTTGTTTATCTCGACCGCGGTGACATCGAACCTGTCCTCCAGAAAGGCGCTGAAGGTGCCCACCCCGCTGTACAGGTCCATGACAGACGGACCCTCCGTAAGTGAGACCACGTAGTCTATCATCCGGGGAAGAAGGTGCAGGTTCGACTGGAAGAAGACCCTGTTGCTCACGGGAAGGCGCCTGTCCCCCACCGTGATCCACCCGGTGCCGTCGTCATAGAGGACCCCGTCGTCAGTGGTGATGCAGGAAAGCTCGCTGTCCTTCAGTTCCCATGCGTTCAGCCTGGGAGGATTGGCGATCAGGTCGTTCAGATGGCTGTCCGCCACCGGACATGCCTTTATCTCCACGTTCCGGTTGGAGCTCTCGGCGCAGAAGCCCAGGGAGGCCTTTCCGTTGTTGATGCGGTACTGGAACCGTGCGCGGCTCCTGTAGCCGAACTCGGGACCGGTGACGGGCTCATCGAAACGGATGTCCGGCATATCGGAGAAAAGCTCGCGCACAAGGGCGTCCTTGGCCTTGACCTGCTCGTCGTAATCAAGCTCGATCCACGGGCATCCTCCGCACTGGCTGCCTGACGGACAGACGGATTTCCTGCGGTGTCCGCTTGCGACGGCAATGGACAGAACATCCGCGATACAGTAGTCGCTTTTTTCTTCAACTATTGAGATTTCGGCCTCTTCACCGGGAAACAGGCCATTGATGAACACGACACGCCCGTCCTCAAGGCGGCCTACGCCGCGGCCGCCCTGGGCGAACTTGTCGGCTCTCACATACAAGGAATCAGCCCTTCTCGGCCAGCTCTTCGAGCTGCTTCACGTAGGCGGCGATGATGTCCATTCCCTCCTGCCAGAAGGCCGGGTCCGTGATGTCGATTCCGGCTGTGGCGGCAACTTCCTCCGCAGGAAGCTGGCCCGTGAGGGAGAGAAGCTCGTTGTACTTCTCGTAGAACGGCCTGTCGCTCTTCTCCTTGGTTGCCCTGTTGTACAGGCCCAGTCCGAACAGCTGTCCGAAAGCGTACGGATAGTTGTAGAAGGAGAAGCCCGTGCTGTAGTAATGGCCCTTGACTGCCCACATGTACGGATGCAGCAGGTTCTCGTCCAGACCGTCGCCGTAGGTCTTCTTCTGGCAGTCGATCATGATCTCCGACATCTCGTCCGGCATGAGCTCGCCGTCGCGTCTCTTCTCGAAGACCTCGCGCTCGAAGTAGAAGCGGCAGAGGATATCCACGCAGACCTGGCAGGCGCCCTGCACGAACTGCTCGATGATGGCGACCTTCTGCTCGTCAGTGGCCTCGGCCACGGCTCCCTTGAACACGATGAACTCGCTGAAGATGGAGGCCGTCTCGGCCAGCGTCATGGGATAGCTTCTAAGGAAGGCGGGCTTGACACTCACCACATGGTCGTGCCAGGCGTGGCCCAGCTCATGTGCGAACGTGGAGACCCCGTCGTAGGTGCCGTCGAAGTTGGCGAACACCCTGCTCTCTTTGATCTTCGGCATGTAGATGTCGTACGCGCCGCCGGTCTTGCCCGAGCGCGGGAACGGATCAATCCAGTTGTTCTCGAACGCGTTGGCGGCGAACCTGCCCATGGCGGGGTTGAACGCGCCGTACTGCTTGACCACGAACTCGCGGGCCTGGTCGAAGGTGTAGTTCATGGAGACCTTGCCTACCGGGGCGAAGAGGTCGTAGAACGCGCACTTCTCAAGACCCAGCAGCTTCGCCTTGGTCTTCAGGTAGGAACGGAACATGGGAAGGTTCTTCTCAAGGGTTCCGATAAGGGCGTCCAGGGTCTTGCGGGAGATTCTCGCACCTGCGATCGAACGGTCGATCGGGCTTGCCCAGTTGCGCCTCTTCTCAAGCGAGAGGCTGGTGCCCTTGATGGCGTTCAGGGCATAGCAGAAGGCGATCTCGTGCTCCTTCCAGACCTTGAGCTCGGCCTCGTAGGCCTTGCGCCTGATCTCCCTGTCCGGGTTGGTGGCAAGGGCCCTGAGCTGGATGACCGTCTTCTTCTCGCCGTCGAGCTCGGCGCATGCGGACGAGGAGATGGTCTCCTGCAGGCGCTCGAAGGCGTCCGAGCCGCTTCTCATGAGGTCGGCGGCAAGTTCCTCAAGCTCCTTGGGCATCTGGTGCTTCGATTCATCGATTATCTCGTCGAAGACGAACCTGTACTCGGGATTGGCCTTGCAGTATGCATCGACATCGGCCTTGTGGTCGGCCACGTACTTGCAGAACATGGTGCTGCAGACTGCCGAGTCCATCGAGAGCTCCTCGACCTTGTTCAGGGCGTTGACAGCAGCCTTGTCGGTCGTGTTGACCGATACGTTGCAGTATGCGTACGAGCCCAGAGTCTCGGAGATGTCGGACATCTCGTTGTCCATCTCCACCAGCTCGGCGATATCGGCGCTTTTGCCCTCCAGCTTCGCCTTGAATGCAGAAAGAAGCTCCTTGAGCTTCGCGAGGTCGTCGTTGAACTCCTTCGAATCCACACCCGGATAAATCGGGCTCAGGTCCCATCTCTTCTCTTCCATGTATCCTCCATCGGTGTCTTTCTCAGACATCCAGATCGTATTCCTCTATCTTCGTGATCAGCGTCCTGCGCGTGATGCCAAGCTCGTTGGCGGCCTTGGTGCGGTTGCCCTCCCAGCGTCTCAGGGCCTTCTCTATCGTCTGCTTCTCGATTTCCTTCAGCGACAGGCCCTCGGTGTCGGACGGCGCCTCGGACTTCACATCCTTCGTCGGATGCAGCGCGCTTCCGCGAAGCTCGATGTTGTCCTCCGAGATCAGCTCGCCGTCCGAGAAGATGGCCGCACGCTCCAGGATGTTCTCCATTTCCCTGATGTTGCCGTAGAAGTCGTAGTTCTTCAGCTTCTCCATGGCCTCGGGCGTCAGTCCGGAGAAATGGCGTCCCATGTTGGTGTTGATCTTCTTGATGATCCACGCCGCCAGGAGCGGGATGTCGTCCTTTCTCTCGCGAAGCGGCGGGATGTGGATGCGAACGACATTCAGACGGAAGAACAGGTCCTCCCTGAACTTGCCGTCGCGTACCCTGGACTCAAGGTCCTTGTTGGTGGCGCAGACTATGCGGGCGTTGATGGGCATGGGCTCGGTTCCGCCCAGGCGGGTGATGCACCTCTCCTGCAGGACCCTGAGGATCTTCACCTGCAGCGGGTACGGCATGTCGCCGATTTCGTCCAGGAACAGCGTGCCGCCGTTGGCCAGCTCGAACATTCCGCTCTTGCGCGAGACGGCGCCGGTGAAGGCCCCCTTCTCGTAGCCGAACAGCTCGCTCTCCAGCAGGTTCTCCGGCACTCCGCCTATGTTGATGGCCACGAAGGGCCCCGAGTTCACGGCGCTCTGCTCGTGGATCGTCCTCGCCACGACTTCCTTTCCGGTTCCGCTCTCGCCGGTGATCAGGACGCTGGAGTTGGTCTGGGCGATCCTTGAGACGGTTTCCTTGATCCTGCGGATCTGCACGCTCTCTCCGATGAACGCCCTGCCCTGCGGTAGGCGCTCCTCCATCTCCTGAAGGGTCCTGAAGTTCTGGGCCTCGACCAGGTTCTTGAGCTTGATGATCACCTCTTCCGGATTGAAAGGCTTGACGATGTAGTCCTGCACGCCGTGCTTTAGGGCATCGACCGCATCGCGGATATCCCCGTGCGCGCTCATCATGATGATGGGCATGCGGAAGCCCTCGTCGCGGATCCATCTGACAAGCTCAAGGCCGTCCATCCCGGGCATCTTCAGGTCCACGAGGATTCCGTCGAACGGCCTCTCGCGGAGGATGCGCTGGGCGGAGAAGGCATTCTCGACACCCACCCCGTTGATGTTCTCGATCTTCATGTATCTGCACATCAGGTCCCTGATGTTGGTCTCGTCATCGATGATAAGAATATCCATGTTCACCTCGAATCATCCCCTGCACGGGAGAGTCACTTCGGAGACGGTTCCGCCGCCTTCCCTGTCGTACAGCTTCAGGCTGCCGCCGCGGGCCTCGACGAACTGCTTGGAGATTGCAAGTCCGATTCCGCTTCCGTGGATCTTGGTCGTGAAGAACGGGTCGAACAGCTTGGCGCGCATCTCCTTCGGGAGTCCGTCTCCCCTGTCCATGACCTTCACCACCACGTTCCGGTGCCTGATCCTGATCTGGACCTCGACCTGCGGGTCGCGTCCCTCGCAGCTTTCGACGGCGTTCTTCATGAGGTTCTCGAAGACGCTCCTGGCCCTGTCCGGGTCGAAGCTCACGACCACCTGCGGGACCTCCACGTCGAACGATATCTCCTTTCCGAACAGCCTGGCGATGTCCCTGATGAAGCTCACCAGCTCTATGTCCTCCGGGTTTCCGGCGGGGTTCTTGAGGAACTCGCTCACCCTGTTGGTCAGGTTCGTCAGCCTGGTTATCTCGTGGTCCATCACGTCCAGGTCCGGCTTGAACTCCTCCGGGAGCATCTTCCTCATCAGGGCGCTCTGGATGGTCATGGCCGAAAGCGGGTTCTTTATCTCATGGGTCAGCGTTCGCGCGGCCGCACCGAGCTTGGCAAGGCTCTCGTTCTTCTGGAGCTGGATCCTGTACCTGCGGTTGTTGTTGTAGATGCTCAGGACGACCAGGAAGACCATCAGGACCGCCGCGATGCTGAAACCGGTCAGGATCCTGGCCCTTCTTATGTTGCTGAAGTACTCCGAGCCGTCGAACTTCACGTAGATGATGTCGGGGAAGTCAATCGGAGCCGCCGGGTTGTTGCCGCTTCCCGCGAACAGGACGCCCGTCTCCATGATGACGTTGAGCCTGGAGAGCCTGAAGTACTCTATCTCCTCTTCTTCCTCGTCCACGATGTAGATTCCCATCGAGGAATCCTGTCCGGCCCTCCTGCTCTGGGCGAGTCTGGATATCGGAAGTGTGTCCGGAGCGTCCCCCAGGCGCTGGAAAAGCTGTCCGCTGGAGGAGTAGACGCCCAAGGCTGTCACGCCTTCGTCCGCCATGGATGAGGCCGCCTTGGAGGGATTGTCGTTCATGGCCATGTAGACCGTGTTGAAGGACTTCTCCGAATCGAACTTCATCTGAAGCGTGTGCTTCTCGCAGATGGCGTTGTAGATGACGAAGATGAACACCACCGAGAGGATGAACGCGAGGGCCATGCCGATGTAGACTATGGGCCTCTCCTTCCCCTCGATGAACTTCCACCTGCGCTTTATGTTCTGCTGCGTCTGCTCAATGACTTCTCTGGCTTTAACTTTCATCGGGAGACATTATAAATGCAAACAAAGTCTTTTGTGAATGACAACCTTGAATAAAACATATTCTTACACTAATCTGTCCTCAGACATGATCAGGAAACAAATCGAAGACCGGGAGCTCGTCCGGCACCTTGACGGGCTGCCCGAAGATGGCAGGCAGGTAGTATTGCTCGCTGATGGCCAGATCCGTCTCACAGGTTTGGGCGGAACCACAATGGTGAATCAGATGAGGGCCAATTTCAACCTAGCCCTGCTTGAAACATACGTCCTGGGACAGGCGTACATCGCCGCCGGACTCATGGCCTCGTCTGTGAAAGGCAACGACCGCATCCAGCTCAACGTGGAATGCGGAGGACCCATCGGCGGAATCTACGTCGAATCCTGGGCCTGCGGTGCCGTGAGGGGCTTTCTCAAGAACAATCCCATTCCCCTGGACAAGCCGCTTGAAAGCCGCGACATCTCCCTGCTCTACGGACCGGGCTTCATCAGCGTCACCAAGCTGCTGGAAGGCAACCGCACCCCGTTCACCGGGCAGGTCATGATGCAGTACGGCGACCTGGCGCAGGACCTGGCCCTCTACTACAACGAGAGCGAGCAGACCCCCACCATGTTCAGCCTTGGCCTCGATTTCGACCGGGACGGCCGTCTCACCGGCGCCGGAGGACTCTTCCTCCAGGCCATGCCCGGATGCAGGGACGATGTCCTTGAGGCCCTGCAGAAGAAAAGCACCTCCCTTCCGTCCATCGGCAAGGCCATCAGCTCCGGCAAGCCGGTCCTGGACTACATCAGGGAGAACTTCGCCGACTTCGGCGTGCAGGAGCTGGCCTCCGAGCCGCTCGGATTCTCCTGCCCCTGCACCAGGGAGCATTTCAGCACCTTCCTGGGACGCCTTCCGAAGGACGAGAAGGCCGGAATAATGAAGGACGACAGATTCCCGCTTGAGCTTGAGTGTCTCAACTGCGGTACGAAATACAGTTTCGGGAAAGGCGAGATCGAGAAGCTTTTCTCCGAAGGAGGAGACGCATGATTTTTTTCGCATCGGCATCGGCAAACCAGAACGACCTCGTTGAGAAGGAAGCTCGTGATGCGGGAGCCCAGGACATAAGGACAAGCTCCGGCGGAGTCGAGTTCTCCGCGGACCTCCGGTCGGCATACCGTTTCTGCATGTGGACGAGAAGCGCCACCAGGCTGCTGGTCCTGGTCCACAGGCACAGCATCGAGTCCACGGACGAGCTGTACGAGCATTCTCTCACCCTGCCCTGGGAGAACTGGATCAACCCGGACGTCTCCTTCGCCATAACCGAGACGGTCACGGACTGCCGCTGGATCAGAAACAGCCACTTCGCCTCGCTCAGGCTCAAGGACGCAATAGTCGAGAGGATGCGCGACAAGTTCGACGGCGAGCGCCCTGACGTCGACAGGAACAACCCCGGCAGAGTCTTCCACCTGCACGTGAACAGGAACCTTGCCAGCTGGTACGTCGATTTCGCAGGCCGCGACCTTTCGCACAGAGGCTACAGGACCGCCCAGACCCAGGCAGTCATGAGCGAGTTCATGGCCGCCTCCCTGCTT
>JAGABK010000177.1 GCA_017614625.1 Spirochaetales bacterium | reverse complement strand
TGCCGCAGTAATTGCTGGCGTAGGCACCTGGAACGATTTGGAAATCGATATGATCTGGGTTGATGAACCGTATCGCAACAAGGGAATAGGTTCAAGGCTTCTTGCAGAGGTCGAAAAGGAAGGTAAAGAGAACGGAGCATACTTCTCTGCAATAAACGTGTTCGACTGGGAGGCTTCCCTTTTCAAAAAGCACGGTTATTCGGCATGTGTCACTATTGAAGATTTTCCCGGGGAAGGGCATCGCACCTACGAGTTGGAAAAGCGATTCTCGGAATAAAAAGGGTTGAATAAGGTAACTACTACCGAGACGGGAAAGTGATTCATGCCTGGGATGTTGTCAGGATTGATGATTACCTGGAACTGGAAAAGATGACAGCACTGAGCGGAGATCATCCCGGATACATCGGATGGGTGCCGATAGACAGGGTTCTGGCTCAGAGACCGTAGAAGACTTTTCTGATGGTATCCGAATCCGGATAACCGAGCCGGTCGATCAGGCTCACGACGGACCGGGCGTCATATTCCACATCCAGAGGCTCGACCTCTGCCTTTCCGTTCTCTATGGTCAGGACGGCGGCCCTGGCGCTGTTCCTGTCCCGTCCGGGGCAGCCCAGCGAGCCCGCATTGACATACAGCCTGTCACCGCGGCAGATGTTCCTTCTGTGGCTGTGTCCGAACAGGATCACATCGCTGTCCACACCGGCGAAAACTTTCCTGAGGTCCTCTTCCGTGGTGTATCTGTCGTGATGCGCGAACTTTCCGTCGCCGTCCATGCCCCAGTGCATGACGGATATGCGGACGGAACAGCAGTCGAAATCGACCCGGTAGGGCAGGCTTCTGAGAAACGAGACGGAAGCCTCCGACAGCAGGCCGTGCTCCCATCTATGATGTTCCATCTCCGGATAATCCATGCCTTCCTCATTCGGATACACATCCGGCATCCCCTCGAGCAGGTATTTCTCATGGTTCCCGCGCACTGCTGTCAGACCCGGGATTCCCATCATGAACCGGACCGTCTCCTCAGGCCACGGGCCGATGCCGATGATGTCGCCGCAGCAGATGATTCTGTCGCAATCCATCTGCTTCAGCTTTGAGATCACAGCCTCCAGTGCGGTGACATTGTTGTGGATATCCGTGATTATTCCGAATCTGACACTCATTTCCGTGTTCATGATAGCAGAAAAAGAGGAATCAATGCAGTGTAATTCATCGTGAGGTTCTGATAGACTTTGGAAGAAGAGAAGGAAAGGAAGACGGCGATGATCAGAAAAGCTGTTGGACAATGACGACAGCCTGAGCTTCCATATCGCTGTGGGATTTGAAGAGACAAACAGGACCATCTGTTTCAGGAAAGGTCTTCAGAGGCAGGAATGAAAGAAAAAACAAAGCCTGATATGTGCGTTCCGTGCGGGGACGGTCTTCTGAATATACGTGTAGGAGCTCTTATAACGAGGGACGGAAAACTTCTCATGGTCCAGAGCGGCCATGATTACCTTTACTCGGTCGGTGGAAGGATCAAGATGGGCGAGACCGCTCAGGAGGCTGTTGTCCGGGAGGTTCTTGAGGAGACCGGGGTGAAGATGAGTGTCAGACGGCTTATCGCAGTGCATGAGAACTACTTCTACGGAGATATGCCGTCCAATCAGGGGAAACCGGTTTACGAGATATCGTTCTATTTCCAGATGGATGTTCCTGATGGTTTCATGCCTGTGTGCGGCAGCGTGACGGCAGACGGGGAGAAGGAGTATCTACGCTGGGTGTCACCTGATACCCCTATGACGGTTTACCCTGATTTTTTCAGGCAGATGACAGTCGGACTCCCGGATTCTGTTCTGTTCTTCACTACGGATGAGAGATAAACAAGGCAGGAGTCGCAAGATATCTAATTTCGATTATTCCGCTATTTCCCGTTGCATTGTTCCGATAGCTGTTGTATTATTCCGATAAGACGGAGGTGCAACCATGTCCATGACAGTAAGGGAAGCATCTGAAAGATGGGGTATTTCGGAACGAAGGGTGAGGGTCCTGTGCTCGGGAGGAAAGATTTCAGGTGCATATCAGAAGGGGCGTGGCTGGAACATTCCCGAGGATTCGCAGAAGCCTTCGGATGGAAGATTCAAATCCAAGGAGAGTCTTTTCGATCAGATTGACCGCAAGAAGAAGGAGCTTGATGCAAAAAGACCTTTGACTGAAGGCGAGTCGGAAAGACTGAGGGAAGAGTTCGCGGTGGAATACACCTACAATTCGAATGCGATTGAAGGCAATACCCTGACTCTCAGGGAAACCGATATGGTCCTTCGCGGACTGACGGTGGACAGGAAGCCGTTGAAGGATCATCTGGAAGCTGTCGGACACAAGGAAGCCTTTGACTTTGTCTGCGACCTTGTGAAGAAGAACCAGCCGCTTACCGACTGGACAATCATGCAGATCCATTATCTCGTACTGGCCGACAAGAAGGATGACCGCGGAGTATACAGAAGGGTTCCTGTCCGGATAATGGGAGCCGCGCATGAACCTCCTCAGCCGTATTTCATTGTTCCGCAGTTGGAGCAGCTACTTGATTCTTATGCGGAGAGCAGGGAACATATCGTGACAAAGCTTGCCCGTTTCCACATCGGGTTCGAAGGAATCCATCCGTTCATAGACGGAAACGGGAGAACGGGGAGGCTGCTTGTCAATCTGGAACTGATGAAAGCGGGTTACCCTCCAATTGACATCAAGTTCGCCGACCGGGTTGCATACTATGAGGCGTTTGACGACTATCATGTAAAACATGATCTTTCAGCCATGGAGAAGCTGTTCGCCACCTGCATCATCGAGAAACTTGATTCATATCTGAGGATACTGGGAGATTGAAAGATGTCTGATTCTGTCCGCCGCGCCGAAGAGCGCGATATACCTGCCATAATGGAGCTGTTGAAACAGGTCTGCAAGGTCCACCACGACGGTCGTCCCGACCTGTTCAGGCTGGCTACGAAGTACACTGAAGACGAACTGAGTACCATCCTGGAGAACGACGATACCCCGGTGTTCGTATGCACGGACAGCGACGGCCGCGTGCTCGGCCACGGATTCTGCGTCCTGCAGCGTCCCGGGAATACCAGACTGCTGACCGACATCCTGACCCTGTACATCGACGACATCTGCGTGGACGAGGCCGCACGGGGCAGGCATGTGGGTACGATGATCTATGAGCATATCCTGGATTTCGCCCGCAGCTGCGGCTGCTACAACGTCACCCTGAATGTGTGGAGCTGCAATCCCGGCGCCATGAAGTTCTATGAGAGACTCGGCCTTGTTCCGTACAAGGTCAGCATGGAGAAGGTGCTGTGAAAAGCCGGTGACGGCCGGAGTGCATTATGGACATGGAATACATTACATTGCGGGAGCGTCCCGGTCTTAAGGAGCAGGCGGCCGCCTGGTTCCACTCCAAATGGGGTTTGCCCGTGGAGGCCTATCTTCAGTGCATGGATGCATACCTCGGCGGAAAGACGGAATACGGCTGGTACCTCTGCATGGAAGGGGACCTGATCGCAGGGGGCCTGGGTGTGATTGAGAACGACTTCCACGACAGGAAGGACCTTTCTCCGAACGTCTGCGCCCTGTATGTCGAAGAAAGCTTCAGGAGCAGGGGAATCGCAGGAAGGCTGCTGTGTATGGCGGTGGAGGACCTGCGCTCGAAGGGAATCACACCTGTCTATCTTGTCACCGACCATACCGGTTTCTACGAGCGTTACGGCTGGGAATTCCTGTGTCCTGTCAGGTGTGAAGAAGAGCAGGCCACATCGCGGATGTACATCCACAAGTGATCTGCATTGTTTGAATTGTTCGATGTAACTGCCTTTATTTCAGCGTTCCGAAAGCAGCCACGGCCTCGTCGACGGTCATGTTGCCGTTGGAGACCTGCCAGCCTGCCTTGCGCACCTGCTGGTCCGGGGCGTCGTCGAGACCCAGTTCTGACTGGTTGATCACGTGCGATGCGTCCAGCTGTCCGAAGGCGGCGTAGATGTCGTCCAGGGCCATGACGTTGCACGGGGTGACCATTCTCTTGGCCTTGGCTATGCGGTTCAGTTCTTCGGTGTTCACCAGGAATCTCATGAACTCCTTGGCCATGTCCAGGTTGGCGCTGGAGACGTCGAACTCCATGATGCGGTCCTCCATTCCGAAGGACCTGAAATACTCCCTGACTCTGTCGATGGCCACGGCTCAGTTCTCCGGATCTCCGAATACCGTGTGGATGCTCTCGTAGGGACCGAAGGCGATGACCCTGTCTCCCTTTTCGAGGACCGTGTCCTTGTTGATGCTTATGGGCTTGTCATCCCTGGAGACCATCATGATGTTGATGGAGAAGAATTCCTTGATCCTGCTCTCCAGGAGGCTCTTTTCGGCCATCACCGGCGGGACCCTGTTCAGCCTGATGTCGGCGAGGATCTCGCGGCCGAAGTTGGACATGATCATCATCTCGTTCTCCTCGGATTCCTTCTCCTTGGCATCGGCGTCCTGCTTCTCCCCGTGTTCCTTCAGGAGGAAGGCCTCCTTGATGGCGGAGAGGGGACCGAAGGCTATGAGGACGTCCTTGGCGGAGAAGATCGTGTCTGCCTTCACGTAGTGGTTCTGGCCGTTCCTGGTGTACATGAGTATGTTCACGTTGAGCTTCTTGCGCAGGTCGGTGTCGATGATGCGCTTGCCCTCGAGGGCCTTCGGCACCTTGTAGAGGAAGATGTTGACAACGGCGTCCTTGTCATAGGTGTCCAGGACGGAGATGAAGTTCTCCTTGGCGGTCTTCTTGAAGATCCTGACGGTCAGGTTCTCCATCATCTTTCCCAGCGCCTTGTCGACGAAGGGGATGCGGAGGATGACGAAGAACAGGACCAGGCCGCCGAACCAGATGAACATGATGATCAGGTGGGTGTCCAGCTGTGAGAAGTCGATGCTCAGAAAGAGGTTGATGAAAAGCGATACGATGAGCACCGAGAAGAAGTATCCGGTGAGCATGGCGCCCGTGGCGATGTGCCTTCGGGTCCTTCCGCTGACGACTATCTCGGACTCGCCGGTGGTGTAGCCTGCGTTGGTGAGAAGGGACACGGACTGGAAGCCGGCCTTGTCCTTGGGCATTCCGGTGATCCTGAACAGGATCGAGAAGATCTTTACCAGTACGTAATAGATGACGATGACCGTAACGAAAAGGGAAATGGCGGATGCAAAACTCATGAGATCAACTCCGTTTTCATTTTCCCTGATTACGGGCGCGAGGTCAACAATCTCTGTTTCTTTTCGTGCAAATGAAGTAGTCTTATATTGAACGGGAGTAAATGCAGATGGATAGAAGCCTGATTGTCACAGTACTGGATTTGTTGGTGCCCCTCGGGGCCCTGATCGTCATGCTGGTCGTCGCCGGCAAGGAGTCGCTAAGCAAGGCGATTCCTTACTTCACCGTCCAGTCCAACCTTCTGAGCGCCTTCATGTGCCTCGTGTGCGCGATCTGGTCCATGGTGGCGGAGGAGCCCATGTGGCTTCTTGTCGTCAGGTTCGCCTCCACGTGCGCCGTGGCAGTCACGTTCATGACAGTCATCTTCTATCTCGGGCCCCGCTACAAGAACTGGGGCTTTCTGCTGGGCGGATACAACTTCTGGCTGCACCTGGCGTTCCCGCTCATGGCCATAGCCTCGCTCCTTCTGAGATCTCCTGTGGCATTCCCGTTCGCGGTCGCGTTCACGGGCCTTGTGCCGGTCATCCTCTACGGCATCCTGTATTTCTGCAAGGTTATCCTGGCTCCGCCGGAGAAGAAGTGGGACGACCTGTACGGCTTCGCCGACGGCGTGAACTGGAAGACCAGCGTCCTGGCCATGGCCGCCGGAACCCTTGCCGTCAGCGCGGGGCTGTGGGCCCTGTCCGTGACCCTGGGATGACCTGAACGGGATTTCCGTTGCCAGGCCGTGATGAAGATGTTACCATGATTGAAGATAAGACCAGAAACGGGGGTGTGTTCATGAGGAGACTGTTTGCACTGGCGTTATGCCTGATGATGATTTTCACAATGGTCGGGTGCGGGACGTTCGTCGTCCTGATTCCGAAGGAGCCGAAGACTGCTGCAGAACCTGCACCGCAGCCGGCCCCCGAGCCGCAGCCCGCCCCGGAGAAGCCTGAGGCAGAGGTAAGCGTTGCAGAGGAAAAGGTGCCTGAGCCCGAGGTGAAGTATCCGGTATTCGATCCCATCAGGGGTGTCGTACCCGGAACCCTGTACCAGATAAACCTTGAGGAAGGTCAGGTGCCTGTTGTGAAGGGAATCACCCTTGAAGGAAATGTGGCAGGATCGACGGCGTTTACCGGAAAGGATTTCTCAAGTGAGAACCTCAGGTGTGCGTTCGAAATCGGCGAGTGGATAAACATTCGCATTGACACGGACCTCAAGGCAGACGATTTCTCTGCATATTACGAAGAAGGTCTCTTTGCTTTCATCGTTCCGCATATGTCGGATTATTCAATAATAAATCTTGAATACATGGTCGACATCACCGGAGGACCTTCGACTCCATCGGCAATCTACATGCAGGATGACGGCAAAGTTGCAGACGATAAGTACATCCCGTCCGAATATCAACCCGGATTCTTCGATCTGATCTTCACTTACAAGGCGAAGCCTGTGGCGATGGTCATGCTGATGGGTTGTTCGGAAGGATCTCTGTCCCAGATGACCGACCAGCAGTTGGAAGAGTTCATGGCACAGGCGGTTGCAGCTGCAAAGAACATCTGATCCGACCGCATAAGATCATAAAACCATACTGACAGTATAAAAAATTTTATCTCAATGGTATTGGTAGTGTCTTCATTCTGATTCCGGAATCCTGTATATTGAATCCGGAATGAAAAGGAGGGCCGTCAATGGAACTGTCTCTTTCAGATAACATCCGCACGTTCAGGAAACAGAGAAGAATGACCCAGGAGCAGCTTGCCGAGGTGCTGGGCGTCACAGTCGGCGCCGTCCACAAATGGGAATCGGGCCTGTCCGTCCCCGAACTCGCCATGATCGTCGAGATGGCGGATTTCTTCGATGTCTCGGTGGATGTCCTTCTGGGCTACAGGATGAAGGACAACAGCCACGAGTCGGTCTCCGGGCGTCTTCTCTCCTTGTGCCGTACAATGGACCCCTCCGCCCTGCAGGAAGCTGACAAGGCCCTGGGCAAATACCCGAATTCCTTCGAAATCGTCCATGGCTGCGCTGGGGTCTACCTGGTTTTCGGCTGCGGAAGACATGACGGGAACCTGCTCCGCAAGGCGGTGGAGCTTCTGGAGAGGAGCAGGGTGCTTCTTCCGCAGAACAGGGACCCCAGGGTCTGCGATGCGACCATATGCGGAGACATCTCCATTGCCCATTTCCTCATGGGCGAGAATGAGAAGGCCCTGGAACTTCTGAAGGACAACAACGCGGGAGGGCTCTACGACAGCCATATCGGTATGCTTCTCTCCGCCTACATGAACCGCCCGGCCGAAGCGGTCCCGTTCCTGTCGGAAGGCCTCCTGAACGGTGTGTCCGACATCCTGACGGTGATCGTCGGCTATGTGCTCGTCTTCCGTTCCCGCGGCGACTGGGCCTCGGCGCTGGCCATGACGGAGTGGGGCATCGGCATCCTGAACGGGCTGAGGGATGAGACCAGGCCGGACTATCTGGAGAAGACACATGCCCAGATGCTGGTCCTGCTTGCCTATGCGCAGGGGAGGGCCGGCATGAAGGAAGAGTCCCTGCAGTCCCTCCGTCAGGCCCGCAGCCATGCATTGAAGTTCGATTCGGACCCGGATTACAGCCTTCAGGCCATGCGCTTTGCAGACAACATGAACGAGACGCTGGTCTTCGATGTCTTCGGAGTCTCCGCGTCCGGAAGCATCGCAGCGCTTCTGGAAGTCCTGGGCGACGATGCTCTTGCAGCAAAGTGGAAGGAGATGGAAGAAGATGGAGAATGAAGTCAGGAAAAGCGGAAACGTGTTCTCAAGCCGAAATTTCCGGCTGGTGTTCTTCGGGGCGCTGGTCTCCGAGCTCGGGGCCCTGCTGTACAGCTTCGCCGTCAGCTTCTACATCCTGCGCATAAGCGGCAACAGCGCCTTCCTGCAGGGACTCTACCTGGCTCTCTGCGGCCTTGCCATGCTGGTCTTCACCCCGGTGGGCGGAGTCCTGGGCGACCGCTTCAACAAGGCGAAGATCATGTACGTGTGCGACTACATGAAGGGCGGCCTGATAATCCTGGCGACTGTCCTCATGCTCCTTTTCCGCGAGGAGAAGGCACACATAGCCATCCTGTTCGGCCTGGGCATCCTGGGAAACGCCGTCAGCGGTGTGTTCTCACCGGTCTCCGGAGCCCTGCTTCCCCATATAGTGGAGGAGGACAGGCTCCAGCAGGCCAACGCCTATTTCTCGATCAAGAGCTCCCTTGAGAGCATCCTGGGCGTGATCCTGGCCGGCGTGCTCTATGCCGCCCTGCCTATCCACGTGCTGTTCTTCATGGTCGGAATCTGTTTCGTGCTCTCCGGAATCTCCGAGATGTTCATACGCTACGAGCACACTCCGCCGCAGGAGAGCCTGACCCTCCGCGTGGCCATGAGGGACATGCGCGACGGAATCGCCTATCTGAAGACGCAGAAGGCCGTGGTCGTCCTCCTGGTGGCGATTCTGTTCATCAACTTCTTCTTCACGCCGCTCACGGGCAACTTCATGCCGTTCTTCATAAGCACCGACCTCTCGTCCGCACCTTCCTATCTGTTTGACCGCGTGCTGACCCCGGAGATGTGGTCGTCCGTCGTAAGCGTCTGCTTCGGAATAAGCTCGCTCATGGGCGCCGCCATACTCAGCGCGGGGAAGCAGCCCGAGAAGTGCGGTTTCAAGGTGGCCGTGAGGCTGTTCCTGCTTGGGCTTGCCATGACGGCCCTGACGGTTTCCTACTGGCTTCTGGTGGACCGCGGGAATTCCGTCAACGGATTCCTCATCGTCTTCAGCTCCGGCGCCCTGATGTTCGGGTTCCTGATCTCCTACATCAATATTCCCATGAGCACGGCGCTGATGCGCATCGTGGACAGGGAGATGCTAAGCAAGGTCAACAGCATCACCAGCATCGCAAGCCAGGGCATGATACCTCTGGCCTCGGTCCTCGCCGGTGCGGTCCTGCAGGCTCTCGGAAGCACCTTCCTGCTTGCGTTCTGCTCGCTGGGCTTCGTTGTGACCGCAGTCCTGCTGCTGATGAACCGCAGGATAAGGGAGTTCTGAGTCCGCCATCAAAAAAAGTTGAAATTCCTTATATGAAAATCCTGTGAATTAATGCAATAATACTATTCATGGGTCTGCTGGGATATATCGTCGACAACTATGTCATGCTCTATGAGCTGGCCGGATTGTTCTGCATTCTTGCAATAAGCAATCTTCTTTCGGCCAGGATGAAGAGACAGACAATCGCAATAGTCATACTCCTTCTCGCGGAGTCCGTCGTCTTCAGGCTCGAGGGCCTGACCCAGAACCTGACGGAGATGAGCCTCTACCGTCCGTTCCTCACGGCGCTGCTGTATTCGCTCTATCCCGTGATCCTCATGCTGCTGATCCTTCTGACCGAGACGGACGATTTCAACCGCCGCAGCCTGGTCTTCGTGATTCCGTGGGCTCTCTGCGTGCCCGTGTTCTTCACGTCGCAGTGGACCCATCTGGTCTGCTGGTTCACCGAGGACAACCACTACATGGGCGGTCCGATGAACATGCTTCCTTACTGGCTGTTCGCGTTCTACGTCCTGGTCTTCCTGGTGCAGAACGTCCGCTTCTTCCGCGGATACTCCAGGATCAACCGCTCCATCGCACGCTACATCATCCTGGGCGCCATGGCGGGAGTGCTGCTGTACATCGTGACCGAAGTCAACATGGACTACAGCGCCATCTTCACCGCAGCGGTCCTTCTGTACTACGTGCTGGTCTACATCCACATGGCCAAGATGGATCCGCTGACATCGCTGCCCAACAGGCAGAGCTACTACCAGGACCTCAAGATCGAGACCAGGATCATCACCGGCGTCATCTCCATCGACATGAACGACCTGCAGGCGATCAACTCCAGCCTGGGGCATGAGTTCGGAGACATGGCCCTCGTCGTGGTGGCCGGAGTCCTCAAGCACCACTGCCCGAAGAACTCCACCGTCTACCGCGTGGGAGGGGACGAGTTCGTGGTCATCTGCCGCCGCCAGGGCGAGACCGAGATCCGCGCCGCGATCAACTCCATGCGCGAGAACCTCGTCTACACCTCGTACGTGTGCGCGTTCGGATACGCCATGTGCGGACCGGACAACAACGTCCAGCAGGCAATCAAACTGGCCGATGAGAGAATGAAAGAGGACAAGGCCGCCAGCAAACAGTTCAGGGACGGCACCAACCGCTGACCCCGGATTTCCGTTTTCCGGGAGGGCTCCTCATGGAAAGAACCGAAAAAGACAACAGGACACTCATTGAATTCTGGAGCAAGGCTCTTACCCTGTCCGAGGAAGATAAAGAGAGCACAAACGCAATCGATCCGGACAGCTGGAAGGAGATGGCTCCGTCGGAAAAGCTCTTCAGGGCGGCTCAGGAGCTGGGCTCATGCAAAAAAGTGCTCGACTACGGCTGCGGCAACGCATGGGCGGCAATCATAGCCGCCAAGAGCGGGTGCTCCGATGTCGACGCAGTGGATGTCGCGCAGGGCGGGGCGGACGCCGCGTCCTTCTACGCAGGTCTTTTCGGCGTCTCCGACAGGATAAATGTCTCGTGCATCGACCCCGACTGGCTTTCTGCCGTCGCTCCGGGAACATACGACGGAATAATATGCTCCAACGTGCTGGATGTTGTCCCGCCCGAGACTGCCAGGGAAATCGCCGCAGGCCTTGCCCGAGCGGCGGCACCGGGAGCGCGGGTGGCGATTGGCCTGAACTTCTACATGTCGCCGGAAAGGGCGGCAGAGAGGGGGATTGTCCTTGAGGACGGAAACCGCCTGTACGTGGACGGGGTCCTGAGGATGGTCTCGCGGTCGGACGAACAGTGGAGCGATTTCTTCTCCGAGTGGTTCAGGGTGGAGTCTCTGGAGCACTTCGCATGGCCGGGGGAGAAGGCCGAGACCAGGCGTCTTTTCCGTCTCTGCAGATAATCCCGATTCACAGCTGTTGAAAACCTACAATGTCATAGGGTATTATTCCTTCAGGGGGATTGTATGAAGATTTCCACGAAGGGCAGATACGCCCTGTGCGTCATGCTCGACCTTGCCGAGCACTGCAATGAAGGCCTTGTCTCGCTGAAGGACATATCCGACAGACAGGGCATCTCGAAGAAATACCTCGAGCAGATCGTGGCCCTGCTGAACCGTCCGGGCATCCTTAAGACGGTCAGAGGCTCCCGCGGCGGCTACATGCTCGCGAAAGCCCCTGACAAATACTCCGTGGCTGAAATACTGGAGATAGCGGAGGGAAGCCTTTCCCCCGTGCCCAACCTGGAGGACCCCTCCGAGCTGGCCGCCACATCGGACGCGCAGCTTCTGCCTGTCTGGCAGGGCCTGTACGACGTGGTCAACAGCTACCTCGGCGGAATCACGCTCCAGGACATCCTGGACAGGCGCATGGACAGCTACGATTACAGCATCTGACCATACGCGCCTGCTCAGTCTGCGAAAAGGGGGGTCGAAAGATATCTGTCTCCCGTGTCCGGAAGAAGAACCACTATTGTCTTGCCCTTGTTCTCGGGGCGTTTTGCAACCTGCGTCGCTGCATAAAGGGCAGCGCCTGATGAGATTCCAACCAGGATTCCGTCCTTCCTTGCCACCTCCTTGCCCGTCGCGAAGGCATCCTCGTTCGAAACAGGGATGATTTCGTCGTAGATCTTGGTGTCCAGCGTGTCGGGGACGAAGCCCGCGCCGATTCCCTGGATCTTGTGGGGTCCGGCAACGCCCTTGGAGAGCACGGGGGAGGTCTCCGGCTCCACTGCGATGACCTTGATCTCGGGGTTTTTCGACTTCAGGTATGCGCCTGTTCCGCTGAGCGTTCCGCCTGTTCCCACGCCTGCCACGAAGAAATCGACCTTTCCGTCGGTGTCGTTCCAGATCTCGGGTCCGGTCGAAGCGAAGTGAGCGGCGGGGTTGGCGGGGTTGGTGAACTGGCCCGGGATGAAGCCGCCGGGAATCTCCCTGGCAAGCTCCTCGGCCTTGGCGATTGCTCCCTTCATGCCCTTCGCGCCTTCGGTGAGGACGATCTCTGCGCCGTAG
>JAGABK010000176.1 GCA_017614625.1 Spirochaetales bacterium | reverse complement strand
TCATCCTGAAATAAACATACTCACCCGTGGCATCATCAGCATCGGCATAAGTTCCAACCCAATAGAGGTCATCTTTTCCACCGACTTCGACTTTATAAGAAGAGCCGCCGGTCTCGAAAGATCCGATAATCTTGAAACCGCTATTGGGAGTAATGGCCTTCCCCGAACCACTTGATCCCTGATCTGCAAGTGCAGCCTTGCCTGCATCTTCCGTTTTGGTAGGATCTGCAGGTTCTTCAACTTCCGGCTTACATGCCACCATGGCAAACAACATGAAAACAATCATGATGAAAATAATAAACTTCTTCATAGTAATAACTCCTTGCACTTTAATTTTAGCTAATTTAATTAAACAGTGCAATAAAATCATCGGTGGACTGCACCCGACAAATAGGTTAGCATTTGAACGGAGGCCGACATGCTGCCGTTTTTCAACGAACAGGAGATGCTCAAGGCGTCAGACCTGATCAAGGACGACGCCGAATACCCGTTCACGATGATAATAACCTGGCAGAGGCAGATCCTCGAGGCCCTTGCGGACAGATACCGGATGAAGCAGATATCGGTATTCCGATGCGGCGTCGCATGCCCTGTCTACCAGTTCTCCGTCAAGCGCGAGAAGCTCGGCGTGGTGCTGCTTCCCATCGGGGCACCCGTTGTAGCCGGATTCCTCGAGGAGTACATCATCCGCAACGTCATGCGCTTCGTGTGCATCGGATCGGCAGGCTCGCTCTCCACCGATACCCGCGGCAACCTCATAGTCCCCACCCAGGCCTACCGGGACGAAGGCATCAGCTGGCACTACGCGCCCCACGACAGCAACTGGATCGACGTCCTCTCCGCCAAACAGCTGGACGATATCCTTACGGAGCTTGAGGTCCCCCACGTCTGCGGCAGGGTCTGGACCACCGACGCCTTCTACCGCGAGACCCCGTCCGCGGTGAAGATGATGAAGGACGAGAAGTGCCTGTGTGTCGACATGGAGTGCGCCTCCGTCATGGCAATAGCCAGATACCGCAACGTCCAGTGCCTCCAGATGATGTTCGGCGCCGACCGCCTCGAGAAGGAAATGTGGGAGGTCGGAGTCCTGAAGAACATGGGCAAAGACATGTACGGGAAGTTCGCCTCCATAGCCGTGAAGGTCGCCCTGAGCTGAGCCTCCGGCGTAATCTAAAAACACAAAAATCCCACTTCCAATGCGCAAAAACGTGTGTTACGATACAGACAGTTGCGGCGAAGAGACGTAATTCTCTTGCTCAAACTTACAGAACGGATTCCGGCATAGAAGCCGTGCATTGCTCCCGCCATCCGTTTCCGCGGGTCGTTTCAGGGAACAGAATCGGCAACTTAACTGGGGATCCCCCTTGAACTCCGGTTCAAGAGATTCCGGTCCCAGTAACCGCAGCGTTTTTCTTTTTTTCCCGCAGATGCGTCCTCGCTTTAAATTCCGCCCTCTTTCTGTTATATTCTAGTCATGCAAAAAGAATTGAAGGACATAAGGTTCATTACCCTTCCCGAGAGCAGGACTTTCGGAGAGGTCACCGTAGACAGCAGCATCCCCCTTCCCGTCCAGTTCCCCGAGGGAAGCGTCGTGGACGACATAGATTTCAACAGCATCGTCGCCGGCCTGATCAAGGTCGTGGCTTGGGATCCGGAGAACGCGAACATAGGCTACTACAAAAACCTCCTGCTGGAGATGCAGCCGGACGTGGTCAAGGAGCTTAACCTCGCAGCCATCGCAAAGAGCGACAAGAAGGAGTATGAGTTCGCCGAGGAGCTGATGCTCGCGGTCAGGAACCTCTCCGACGCGCCGGAAAGCTACGTGAACCTCGCCGTCCTCTACGCCAAGATGACCGTCGACCTCCACAAGGAGGGCAAGGACACCCAGGCTGACCTTTACGACGACAAGATCCTTCAGGTCCTCAACGAGTGCAAAGAGAAGCATGAGGACTACGCGGCCACATACAGCGAGATCTCCGCCTTCCACATGAGGCACGGGGACATCGAGAGCGCCCGCGACAACCTTGCCAGGTACATCGAGCTCGAGAAGAACGACAAGAAGCGCTCGCAGGCCAGAAAGACCCTGGAGTCCATCAACAGGATGCTTTCCTCGCGCGATGAGATCATGTACGCCTACGACAAGATGATGATGGGCTGCCCGGATGACGCCCTTGATATCATGAACAAGTTCATAGCCAAGGAGGACAAGCGCTGGGAGGCCTTCTTCCTGCGCGGCTGGGCCAAGCGCGTGCTCGAGGACTACACCGGCGCCCAGATCGACCTCCTGGAGAGCCTGAGGCTCGACGGTTCCAACGCCGAGGTCTACAACGAGCTTTCCATCTGCGCCCGCGAGAGCGGAGACACCGAGCTTGCCAAGAACTATCTGGAGATCGCCGTGGACCTCGACGGCGAGGATGTCATCTACCTTTCCAATCTGGCCTTCCTGCACCTCGCTTCGGGCGAGTTCGAGGAATGCCGCGAGCTTCTGGAGAAGGCCCGCCAGATCGATCCCGAGGACCCGCAGCTCAAGTACCTGATCTCCGAGTACGAGGACAAGACCGGGGACAGGATCGGCGAAATCATCAGCGAGCAGGCCCTTTCGGACGAGGAGTTCGAGGCCCTGAGGCAGAAGGAAAAGGAAAGCGGAATCCCCTTCCGCGAGATATGACAGGCAGAACCATGCAGAAGACAGTAGTTTGCAGGACAGCCAAGGACATGGAAGACCTGGGACGCGGCATCGGGTGCGCATGCATGCCGTCCGACGTAATATCGCTGCGCGGCAGCCTGGGCGCCGGAAAGACGGTCTTCGCCAAGGGCGTGGCCCGTTCGCTCGGTATCCGGGAGGCCATAGTGAGCCCGACGTTCACCCTCGTGCAGGAGTACGAAGGGCGCCTTCCCATGTACCACATGGACCTCTACCGCATCACCAGCGAGGACGATTTCCAGATGATCGGCGGAGAGGACATGCTCTACTCCGATGGCCTGTGTATAATAGAATGGAGTGAAATCATCGACGATATCCTGCCAAGCGAGACATTGTTCGTGCAGATAACCGTGAACGACGACCAGAGCAGGACCGTGACCCTGGAAGGGAACGACCGCCTTCTGGAGAAGATTGGAGAGCAGAGATGAACATTGTGGCCGCAGACACATCATCGCAGGCGCTGGCCGTGGCGGTGAAGACCGACAGTTACTTCGAGTCGCGGATCATCGAGAGCCGCAGCATCATGCATTCGGAAAAGCTCGTCCCCGTCATCACCGAGCTGTGCGCAAATGCCGGAATCACCACGAAGGACCTTGAGCTTCTGGCCTGCACCCGCGGACCGGGCTCGTTCACGGGCCTGAGAATCGGCATGGCCGCCTTAAAGGGCATGGCCTTCGCGCTGGACAAGCCGCTTGTATCGGTCTCCACCATGGAAGTTCTTGCCGACTGCGTCCCCTCCTTCGACGGAGCCGTGGTCACGGTCATAGACGCCAAGAAGAAGCGCTGGTATCTAGGCGCGTTCGCAAAGGACGCAGACGGCAGGACAGTGCGCATCATGCCCGACACGGACGGAACGGAGGCTGACCTTCTGAAGGTGCTCGAGCCCTACCAGAGGGTTCTCGTCACAGGCCCGGATGCCAGGGCCTTCGCACCGGTGCTTGAAAGCCTCTACGGGAACAGAAAGACAATCATCGCGGACACCATGTCCATAAGGGCCGTGCCCGACTCGCTGATAGACTGCGCGCTGATGCAGTACGAAGCGTCGGGGGCCGACGACATAGGACAGGGTCCGGTTTATCTCAGGAAGAGCGACGCCGAGATCGCGCTGGAAGAAAGACAGGGGGAGAAGAACAATGGCTGAGACGAAGAACTATGAAGTCGTAATCGTCGGCGGAGGTCCCGCGGGACTGGCCTGCGGACAGTACAGCGCAAGGGCAGGAAGGAAGACAGTCATCCTCGAGGAGCTCGCCCCCGGCGGACAGACCATGATCATCGACGAGATCGAGAACTACCCCGGACTGGGCAAGGTCTCCGGCTACGAGATCGGCGCCAAGTTCGAGGAGCAGGCGGTAGGCTTCGGCTGCGAGATCGTCTACGGCGGCGTGAACTCCATCACCAGGCTGCCCGACGGCACCTTCAGCCTTGACACCACCGACGGCACCTTCCTCTCGCCTGTCGTCGTCATCGCCACAGGTGCGAAGCACCGCAGCCTGGACGTCCCCGGAGAGAAGGAGATGATCGGCCACGGCGTCAGCTACTGCGCCACCTGCGACGGACCTTTCTTCCGAGGCAGGAAGATCCTCGTCTGCGGAGGCGGAGACAGCGCATGCCAGGAGGCAATGTTCCTCAGAAAGCTCTCCGACGACGTCACCGTCACCCACCGCCGCGACCGCTTCCGCGCCCAGGCCTCGATCGTCAAGGCCATGCTGGACTCCGGAATCAAGACCCTGATGAACAAGACCGTCGAGTCCATCAACGAGAAGAACGGCAAGGTCGGGTCCGTGACATTCCGCGACAAGGAGACGGGCGAGCTCACCACCGAGGACTTCGACGGAGTCTTCATCTTCGTGGGCAACGTCCCCCAGACGGCCCTTGTCCCCGACTGCGAGAAGGACGAGGCAGGCTTCATCAGGACGGATGCGCACATGATGACCAGCATACCCGGCATCTTCGCCGCAGGAGACGTGCGCGACACCCCGTTCAGACAGGTCGTCACAGCCGCCGCCGACGGTGCCGTGGCAGCCCACTACGCCAGCGAATACATCGACGCCCTCAACGGGATGAAATACTGAAACAGCCTCAATTCCTCTTTATTTCCTCTGTATTTGGTGTATCATAGAAGTATATGAACATTCTGATGATTACGAGCGAGGCCGTTCCGTTCTCAAAGTCCGGCGGACTTGCCGATGTGGCCGGCGCCCTGACGCCCGCCCTCATATCCAAGGGACACGACGCAAGGATTATCGTGCCCTCATACAACACGCCCGTGGAGGACTCCGGAGAGCCGGTGTGCTCTTTTTCCGTCGACATGCTCAGCGGTCCCGTTGAGGTCGGAATACGTATGAGGAAGGTAGGTCCCACCATCTACTACATGCTCTGCCACGACTGCTTCAACAACCGCAGGGGAATCTACGGCGACACCAGCTTCGCCCCCTACCCCGACAACTTCTTCCGATTCTCGCTTCTGTGCAAGGCCGCCCTGCAGCTCTGCGAGACCATAGGCTGGAAGCCGGACATCCTGCACAGCCACGACTGGACGGCGGGCCTGGTGCCATGGTTCCTGAAGGTCAACCGCAGCCAGTTCTTCATGGGCACGCAGACGGTCTTCACCATCCACAACCTGGCCTACCAGGGGACCTTCCCCAGGATGGACTTCATGTTCTGCAACGTGCGTCCGGACGACAAGCTCTTCTCCAACGGCCAGATCAACATGATGCTATCGGCCCTGGTGTTCGCGGACTTCATAACCACAGTCAGCCCCACCTACGCAAAGGAGATACAGACACCCGAGCAGGGCTGCGGCCTGGACCCGGTCCTGGTCAGACGAAGCGGCAAGCTCAGGGGCATAGTCAACGGAATCGACACCGGCGAGTGGAACCCGCTCACAGATGCCCTGATTCCCTACCATTTCAGCAGCGACGACATGACGGGCAAGGCCGCCCTCAAGGCGGAGATACAGACGCAGCTGGGCCTTCCGGTCAGACCGGACGTGCCGCTTTTCGCCATGATAAGCCGCCTGGCCGCGCAGAAGGGATTCGACACAGTGCTCATGTGCCTCGAGGAGATACTCGAGAAGAACGACGTGCAGTTCGTCATAGTAGGCACCGGCGACAGCAACCTTGAGAACAGCCTCAAGGTCCTTGCCGAGAAGCACGACAACCTTTCGGTGAACATCCTGTTCTCCAACAAGGTGGCTCATCTGGTGGAGGCCGGAAGCGACTTCTTCCTCATGCCCAGCCGTTACGAACCCTGCGGGCTCAACCAGCTTTACTCCCTGCGCTACGGGACAATCCCGATCGCGCACAGGACCGGAGGACTTGCGGACACCATCGTCGACATCGACGAGAACCCTGCCGGAGGCACCGGACTTCTGTTCGACGAGCTTTCGCCGCAGGAGATAACAAGGAACGTCATGCGCGCCGTCGCTCTGTACAGGAGCGGCCGGGGCATGGAAGAGATACGTGCAAGAGCCATGAGCCGGGACTTCTCCTGGCCTTCATCGGCTGACGAATACATCGAGGTATATACAGGAGTGTTGAAATGAGCAAACCGAAAGTCGTCGCCATCATCCTCGGAGGAGGAAAAGGAACAAGACTCTATCCCCTTACGGCGGACAGGGCCAAGCCGGCAGTGCCGTTCGCAGGCAAGTACCGCCTGGTCGACATCCCCATATCCAACTGCATCAACAGCGGATACACGAGGATCTACCTCCTGACGCAGTTCAACTCGGCGTCGCTGCACAACCACACCGCAAGCACCTACGTCTTCGACCAGTTCCACTCCGGATTCGTACAGATCCTTTCGGCCGAGCAGACCTACAGCAGCGAGTCCTGGTATCAGGGAACCGCCGACGCGGTGCGCAAGAACCTTAAGCACTTCCGCGACCAGGAGGCCGACTACTACCTGATCCTCAGCGGAGACCAGCTGTACAGGATGGACTTCTCCAAGATGCTCCAGAGACACATAGACTCAGGCGCCGAACTCACCGTGGCAGCCAAGCCCATCTCCAGGGCTGACGCCACAGGACTGGGCATCATGAAGACAGACGACAAGGGCATGATCACCCAGTTCCTCGAAAAGCCCGCCCCTTCCCTGGACATCTCCGACTACCGCGTCAACGCCAAGTACCTCGAGGATTCTCTGGGCGAGAAGCCGAACAAGGACAACGAGTACCTGGCATCCATGGGAATATACATCTTCACGGCCAAAACGATGGTCGAGGCCCTGGACAACGACAAGACCGATTTCGGCAAGGAGATCATCCCCGACATGACCAAGGACCACCCGGTCGCATCGTACCTGTTCAACGGCTTCTGGGAGGACATCGGAACCATCAAGGCCTTCTACGAGACCAACCTGGACCTCGCCAGCCTTAATCCCAAGTTCAACTTCTACGACGAGAAGATGCCCATCTACACCCACCGCCGCCACCTGCCCGCCACCAAGGTGAACTTCAGCAACATCACCAGCTCGCTCACCTCCGAGGGCTCCATCATCACCAACGCCTACATAGTCAACTCGATCATCGGCGTGCGCACCATCATCGAAAGCGGCGCGTCGCTTGACGGCGTCTACTGCATGGGTGCCAAATACTACGAGACCGAGGCCCAGAAGCGCGACAACGCCGCCAAGGGAATTCCGAACATCGGAATCGGCAAGGGCACGATCATCAAGCATGCCATCATCGACATGAACGCCCGCATAGGCGAAGGCTGCCGCATCGGAATCGACGACATCCCGCGCCAGGAGGGCGATTTCGGCGACTACTCGATCCACGACGGAATCATCGTGATCAACAAGGGGGTCGCAATCCCCAACGGGACGATACTCTGACGGATTTCTCCGGGATCAGATGATGACGATTCCGGGGAAAAGGAAATGGATGAAAGCGACGCCCAGGGTCACGAAGCCCAGGGCGTTTCTTTTTCCGTTGTTGTAGTCCACCACATCCTCGGTCTTGCGAAGACGCTTGAGGAGGTAGATCAGAAGGAAGATGATGTTCACCGCCGGCAGGAGGTCCCCCAGAACCATGGGCCCGGGCGATACCGGGAAGAACACCAGACCCAGCGCGCTGACGAAACCTCCGGACAGAAAGACTATGCGGAAGGCCTTCTTCGTCCGGTAGAAGTTCTTGAAGTTGATCAGGAAGAGCAGCGTCGTCCCGTACTTGTCCACAAGCAGGAGCCCTGCTGAAAGGCAGAGGAACAGAACGGACAGCAGATAGAACTGGATCATAGCTGAATAATAACTTCAGACCGGCCGATGTGCAATATTTGGTTTATACAACCGCCCTCTTTATGATAATATTACAGACGTGAAGCGAAACGACACTTTCATCAGGACATATCCGCTTGCAGGAGTCATTCTGTTCCTGGTCCTCGCGCTTGCCCCGCTGGGCTTCTCCGTCGCCGCCGGAGCGCAGGACGCAGTCAAGCTCGTATCCGACAGGACCGCGCTGATGGCCCTGGCCGACTGCCTGTGTCTTTCCGCCGCCTGCACGCTCGCAGCCCTGCTTCTAGGCCTTCCCGGAGCGCGCATCATGGCCAGGACTGCCTTCCCGTGCAAGGGCATCCTGCGCTGGCTCTACTGCGTCATGACGCTGGTTCCCGTCTTCTACATCAGGCTGTGTTGCAAGGTCGTCCCGTTCCCGTCCATCGGAAAACCGTGGATGTGGGAAGGAGCGGTCCTCGCCCTGCTCTCGGTGCCTTCTGTCGTCTTCATCACCGGCGAGTTCTGGAGACGTCTGGACCCCGGAATGGAGCAGTGCGCCTCCTCCCTGAAGACCCCGGGCGGACGCATCTACAGGACCATAACCATGCCGCGCATCAGGGCCGCCGCAACGGCCTCCGCGCTCTATGTCTTCGCCAGATGCTTCACATACATGATGGCCGCAAAGACCACGGTTGACGCGCTTTCCTCATCATTGAACGTAATCTGCGCCATCATAGGCCTGCTCGTCCTGATCCCGCTCTTCATCACCGCCGACAAGGCCATGTGCCGCAAGGACAGGTCGAAGGGCCTTCCCCAGCAGAAGCCCTGCTGTGCCGCAGGACACATCTTCGTTTTCATCTACGTCATCGTTTCACTCTGCGTCGCCGCAGCCCCGCTGGTGCTGATCCTGCTCAAGTCGATAAGGACTCCCGAAGGCTTCTCCTTCACCGCGTACATAGGTCTGTTCAAGACCGTCTACACCTCCGGAAGCAGGACCTTCATCTGCAGCCTGATCCTTCTCGCCGGCTCCCTTATCATCAGCCTTCTGATCGCGCTGAGAATCAGTTACGGCGCTTCGGATTCCAGGTTTGTCCTGGCACTTGCCCTTGCGCCTCTTGCCATGGGGCCCTACGCGTTCGCATCCGGAATGAGAGGCCTGTTCGCCTTCATCCCCTCTGTGCCTCTGATCGTACCCGGAATCCTCTCGCATACGGTGATGACGGTCCCCTTCATGGTCCTGGTGCTCACACCTGCCGTAAGAAGGGTTCCCGACACCCTCAGGAACGTCTCCAGGTCGCTCGGATACAGCGAGAGCCGCTCCTTCATGCGAATGGACCGCAAGCTCCTGGGTCCGCACATCGCGGCGGCATGCTTCGTAGGCGCCGCGGCAAGCCTGGGGGACTTCGGAGCCTCCTTCATATCGGGCCTGGCCTCCGTGCCCGTCCAGATCGATTCGTTCATATCCACGGGAGACCTGCAGCACGCCTGCGCTCTCGGATTCATATTGACTTTGATTTGCCTGCTGTCCATCTCGATCGGCAGGGCAATTATGAGGAAGAGCCATGTCTGACACGATCCTTCAATGCAGGAACATCAAGAAAACATACCCGCGCCTCTCGCTTGACCTGGATTTCTCCGTATCCCAGGGAGAGCTGGTCTCGATCATAGGACCATCTGACAGCGGCAAGAGCACTGTGTTGAAGCTCATCGCAGGCTTCGTGAACCCCGACTCCGGAATCGTTGCCATCGACGGCCAGGTCGTCACCCACCTTCCCACCGAGAAGAGGAACACCGCAGTCGTCTTCCACGACTACGCCCTCTTCCCGCACATGAACGTCGAGCAGAACGTCGCCTACTCCCTCAAGCAGCGCAAGATCGCCAAGGACGACATGATTCCCGAGATCAGACGCCTTCTCGAGCTTGTGAACCTCTCCGGCTTCGAAAAGCGCGGCATAGAGGACCTGGCGGCCGATGAGAAGCTGCGCCTTGCACTCGCGAGAGCTCTGGCCTCCGACCCCTGCATCCTTCTTCTGGACGAGCCTCTGATGCTCCTGGATTCCAAGAAGCGCTTCGAACTGCGCAACGAGATCAGGCAGATCCACCTCAAGTCCGGCGTGACCACCGTCTACGTCACCAACGACAAGGAGGAGGCTCTGAGCATCTCCGACCGCATTATAGTCATGAAGAACGGAAAGATAGACCAGATCGGAACGCCCGAGGACATCTACAGGCGCCCCGGAACGGAGTTCACCGCCACGTTCACCGGCGAGTGCAACATCCTTCCCTACGACGTCATCCTCAAGACCCTGCGCGTTCCCGAGACCGAAAGGTCCAAGGTCATCTACCAGTGCTTCGGACCCGACCACAAACTCCTGTTCAGGCCCGAGGACATGGTGGTCAACGACATGCCCGGCCTGCCCTTCCCCGAGTTCTTCCCGCACCTCAGGTTCGAGAACGCCAAGATCATCAGATGCGAGTACCTGGGCAAGGAGTACCTCGTCACGGCGCAGTACGACGAGTTCATAATCAAGGTCTACACCGTCTACAGGCCCGCCTCCGACTGCATCACTGCCGGAATCAGGATGAACAAGATCCTGGAGTTCAACGACGGCAGGCTCATCAGGCACTGACAACCTCTTTTCCCCGGATTCGTGACAGTTCGTGACGCTCGTGACGTTCGTTAGGTTGGTGAGGTTGGTGACTCACCGGACATGAAAAAGGCTCCCGTTCAAGGGAGCCTTCTCTATCATAGCGGCAATTCTCAGCTCTTCTTGGGAGCCTTGCGGGCGCTCTTGTTGGCCCAGAAGCTGTTGAGAACCTCGAGTTCCTGCTCTTCCGTAAGCGGTGTGTACGGATTGAGTCTCTCTGTCTTCCTGACGGAAAGCTCCTTGCCTGTGAGCAGCTTGTAGATGTCGCAGTATCCGTCTGTGGCGCGCTCGAGGGCCTCTGCCTTGTGGGCGTTGGCGTCACGCTCGGTCTCGAGCTTCTTCTTCTCTGCGCGAAGTGCCTTCCTCTTCTCGTTGTACTCTGCCTTGACTGCGTCGTCGGCGTCCTTCGGGGTCTTGGCGGCCTTGATCCTGGCCTCGACTTCCTTGATCTTCTCGTCGAAGGAATCCTTGGAGTTGATGCACTCGTCGCATCCGGCTGCGGATGTCTTTCCGACTCTCTTTACGAAGTTCGGGCTTATGCGCTTCTTGGCGTTCCTGAGGTTGAGCTCTTCGGAGAGGTCGTCCTCTTCGTCGTCATCCTCTTCTTCCTCTTCCTCGTCGTCAGTATCGTCTGCGGCAGCTGCAGGTGCGGGCTCCGGCTCCGGTTCGGGAGCGGGCTCAGCGACAGGCTCAGGCTCTGCGACGGGTGCGGGCTCTTCGACAACGGGCTCGGGCTCAGCGACAGGCTCAG